>JBKACM010000065.1:0-11337 GCA_046269335.1 Alphaproteobacteria bacterium
GGGCAACAAAAGGCCGGGTTGATCATAAGGTCAAGGGGGGGGGGCAAATGAAACGTCTTGTCAGCCTTGTAGGTCTGGTTGCGGCGGTTCTCGCCGTTCTGGTGGGTGCGTCCCAGGCGCAGATGTCTTCTTTTCGCATGCGTGCCCAGACCAACGTGATTGAACGCGCCATTACCAAGAACGTGGAACGGTTGTTCCGACCGAAGCTGGTGATCAGTCAGGGGGCGACCGGGCCGGTGACCGCCCTGGCCATGAGCCGGGACGAGCACTATCTGATTTCGGCCGTCGGCGACAACAGCGTTCGGGTATGGGATTTGTTCGTCGGCCGCGAGGTGGCGCGTCTGCGGGGGCACACCGGTCGCATCCTGGCCATCGCCGTCAGCCCGGACGGCAAGCGGGCGGTGACGGCCAGCGAGGATCGCTCGGTCCGTCTGTGGGACCTTGCCCGCCTGGGGCAGGTTTCGGCCCTGGAGGGCCATGCGGCTCCGGTTACCGGTGTGGCCTTCAGTCCTGATGGCAGCCGTCTCGCGACCGTTTCCAGTGACGGAGTCGCGCGGTTGTGGAGCCTGCCAGCGATCAAGCAGGAGGCGAATTTTCCCGCCCACGCCGAGGGGGTGGTGCGGATTGCCATGACTGCCGATGGCCAGCAGGTGGTCACCGGCGGCGGGGACGGCAAGTTGTCCCTGTGGAATGCCGGCAATGGCGCTCCGCTGAAGTCCCTGAACGTGGGGGAAACCATCCTGGCCCTGGCGGTAACCACCGATGGCCGTGTCGCGGCGGTGGGCACGGAGGGTGGCCGGATCCAGTTGTGGGACCTGGCCGGGGGCGTTCGGCTGGCCAGTCTGGAGGGACACGAGGGTGCGGTAAGTGGTATCGCGTTCGACGAACGGGGGGAGACGCTGATTTCCGGCGGAATGGACGGTTCCGTCCGGCAATGGGGTGTTTCCGACCGGCGGCAGATCAAGGAGCTGGGAAAGCATGAGGCCGCGGTCACCTACATCACCGTCGGCAAGGATGGGACATTCGCCCTGTCCTCGTCGGAGGATGGGGGGACCCGGCTGTGGAACATCCCGGCGGGCAAGCAGCTTGTCAGTCTTTACTCCACCGAGACCGGTTGGGCGGTGGTGGATGGTCAGGGGCGCTATGACGGCAATCAGGGAGCCCTGGCCGGCATCGAGTGGAAGGGAGACGATGCTGCCCTGCCCATCGACAATTTCGCCGAGGGCTACTACGAAGCGGCCCTGCTGCCCCGGCAGTTGCAGGCGGACGAGGAGCTTGCCAAGGTCCGCAACGTTTCGGAAGGGGTTCATTATCCGCCCAAGGTCAGTTTCGCCTCGCCGTCCGTATCCGGGGACGTGACCGAGCGTCGTGTGGTGGTGGAAGTGGTGGCGGAGGAGGATGGTGGCGGTGGCGTCGCCGACGTGCGCCTGTATCGTAACGGCAAGCTGGTGCCCCAGTCCGCTGCCACCATCAGCAAGGAGGAAGGGTCGGACGGCAAACGCATGGTCGGCCGCTACGAGATGGACCTGTCCCCCGGCCAGACCACCTTTTCCGCCACTGCTCTCAATGATGAAAAGCTGGAGAGCCCCCCCCGGACCGTGACCCTGAGGGCCCCCGGAGCACCGCCGGTCGGGGCCATCCATGTCCTGGTGGTGGGTATCAACAAGTATCGGAATGAAAAGCTCAATCTGAACTACGCCATCGCCGATGCCAACGCCGTCGCCAGCTTTTTTTCCAGCAGCGGCATGGCGGCGGCACGGGTGGCGGAGGTGCGGATGTTGTCCGATGATCAGGCCACCAAGGAGAACATTCTGGCGGCTTTGACCGCCCTGCGCTCGGTGCCGCCCGAGGACGCGGTGGTCCTGTACATGGCGGGCCACGGGGTCAGCATCGGCGATGACTGGTATTTCGTCTCCCACGAGATCGAGCATCCGAACAAGCGCGAGATTCTGACCGCGCAGGGGTTGTCGTCCTCCGAGGTGAAGGCGGCGATGGAGTCCCTGGCGGCCGACCGCAGCCTGTTACTGCTGGATACCTGCCAGTCGGGAACGGCGGTGAGTCCTCTCAAGGAATATCGCGGCATGAAGGCCTTGCGCCTGATGGCCCGTTCGGTGGGAACGCACGTGCTGGCCGCCACCAACCAGACCCAGTTCGCCATCGAACTGGCGACCCTGGGTCACGGGATCTTCACCTACGCCCTTCTTTCGGCATTGACCGGAACCAACGGGAGCAAGCCCATCGACGGCATGGTGACGGCTTCCAACGTTATCGGCTACGTGGAAGACCAGGTGCCGCGTCTGAGCAAGGAGTTTGCCGACGAGGCACAGCACCCCACCGGCTATTCCCGAGGGGCCGACTTCGCGGTTTCGAAGCCGAAGAAATAGAGCGGTTTCCGACCGGATTGAACCAGGTGGAAACAGGATTCACAAGGCTTGCGGTTCCCGACCCACAGAACAGTGGGTTGGGGAGGCCACCTCGCTTGCGGCACCGAACTCCTTCACCTACCGCCAGCCCCCTGAATTCTTGGCGCGCCCGGAGAGACTCGAACTCCCAACCTTCTGATCCGTAGTTCTGCGGCAATATATTTTCCCGGCTTTCCGCGAGTTGGCTGGAGTATTCCCGTGCATTGCAAATCCTGGCTTTTTTAACCATGATCCACTCCACGGAAAGCCGGGAATATTCCCCGATTTTCGTTCTCGTGGTGACATGGTGGTGACATGGGCGCAAAGACAGAGGTTCCCGGCAAGCTCACCAAGCGCGTCGTTGATGGCGCGGCACCCGATCCAGACGGGGGCAACCGGATCTACTGGGACAGCGATGTAAAGGGCTTTGGGTTGCGGGTCACGGCCGCTGGCGTCAAAGCCTACGTCCTCAGCTACCGCTTCGACGGGCGCAAGCGGCTCCTGACCATCGGCAAGCACGGCTCTCCTTGGGCCTGCGAGGAAGCCCGAATCAAGGCGACGTCTCTGCTACGAGACATCACCCAGGGGATTGACCCGCTGGAAGCCAAGGCGGAGGTGAAGACGGCCCTGACCGTCGCCGCACTTGCCACGCTGTACTTAACCGAGGGGCCTGTCGACAGCCCGAACAAGAAACCCAGGACTTGGGAGGCATACGCATCAAGCCTCAACCGTCACATCCTGCCCATGATTGGGCGGAAGCTGGTGAAGTCCGTGACGCAGACTGATATTGCTAAGCTCCAAGCCGATATTTCCACCGGCAAGACCGCTGTCGATGTGAAGACAGGCAAATACGGGCGCGCCATCGTCACTGGCGGCAAAGTGGCTGCCGCCCGATCCATTGCCGCACTTTCCACAATGTTCGAGTTTGCCGTTAACCGCAAGCTGGTGCCGTCAAACCCGGCGCGCGGCGTCAAGCTGCTGAAGAGCGAGCATCGGGAGCGGTTCCTGTCCGAGCATGAAGTTGCCGCCCTGGCCGACACCTTGGTCGTCATGGAAGAGGAATGCGCCATCAACCCCGCCATGGCGTCGGCGATTCGCCTGCTTCTGCTGACCGGGTGCCGCAAGGGCGAGGTGTTGACGCTCAAGTGGGCTTACATCGATTTTGATCGTGGATGTCTGCGTCTGCCCGAAAGCAAGACCGGGGCGAAGGTAGTGCCCCTGGCCGCCGCCGCCCTGGAAATTCTCGCCGGGCTACCTCGCGACTCGGAATGGGTCTTTCCCGCTGCCAAGGGCGACGGGCATGTAGTGGGTCTACAGAAGGCATGGGAGAAGCTGCGGGATCGCGCGGGTCTTCCTGGGCTTCGTCTGCACGATCTGCGGCATAGTTTCGCGTCGTTCGCCGTGGCCGATGGCGCGACCCTGTTCATGGTGGGCAAAGTGCTGGGACACAAACAGACCAGCACCACCGAAATCTATGCCCATCTGCGGGACGATCCGCTGAAGGCTGTGGCCGACCGTACCGGTGCCCGGATCGCCAATGCCATGAAGGTCGGTACCGACCGTAACCGTCCGAAAGCCGACGTGGTGCCGCTGCCCACGAACCGGAAGCGATAGGTAGATGTAATACGATTGCATTGCGGAGTATTGCATTGTTGCCAGATTGAGCTTATGTATTGCGAGTAACACAACGCAATACGAGGCTCGTCATGCCGCCCATGCCCACCATGTCCCTCCGCGCTGCCCCCGAGCACCACGCCCTGATCCGCGATCTTGCCCGCGCCCTGAAAGACCACTCTGACTTTGCCGACGTATTGCGTCGTGTGTTGCAAGGCAATGCGCAGCACGATGTAACACAACGCAATGCGGACGATGGCGTGTTGCAGGACGTATTGCGACGCATTGCGGAACACGACGGCGTATTGCGTGATGTGTCACAGCGTATTGCGGCGCTTGATAACGCATTGCAGGAAGCAACACGGCGCAATACGAAATCCGGTGCGACTCCGATCAAACGGAAGGCAACCCCGACAGCCGACGTCAGCGACGATCGCACGGAAGGCGGCACGCCGCTCTGGACGGATGGTAAGGCGGGTGCGCGGCGGTTGACGGAGACCGGACTTGCGATACTTCGGGAAACGGTTGCCGCCGGCGCTACGCCTCGTGCCATCGCTGAGCGGCTCGGTGTGAAGCCCCAAAACGTCGCCCGGCTGATCCGTAACAATCTGGGAGATAGCACCCACGACGCATGACGTGAAAGGTGCGCAGAGTGGGTGCGTCACCCGCGGGGATGTAGGTGGTGCCGATCGGACGACCGGTCGAGAAAGTAGCCGAGGGCACCGATCAGGAGGAAGAGCGCCGGCACACCAATGATGGCGTATAACTCCAACGTGGTCATGGCTTCATCCTCCCGAGGTGACTACGTGCAATCAAATGTAGGGCGACGCCAGCTAAAAGCCAAGCGAAACTAAGGGATATTACGATGACCGTGTCACGGGGCGGATTACTGAAACCGTAAAGGATTGCCGCCACCGGAGATACTCCGCCAGCGACAACGCTGGCGACGGCGATATTGTTCAACCAAATGGCCGTGAGCTTGGTCCGTTCGTTGTGAACCGTGTTCATTCCGCCCCCTTCCGCAACGCCCCGTCCTACGCCTGATCGGCCGATGGTGTCGACGCCCGGCTTGGTTCCTTCAACCGCACCCCCGGCCCGCCGCCGTTCTCGGCGATGAACTCGACGCCGGAGGACTCCAGGGCGCGGCGGAATTCAGTGAACGAACATCTTCATGAAGATGGCGATCTGAAACGCGAGCACAAAACCGAGCATCCACTTCACGAGGTTCATGTCTGCCTTAAGGGTGCTCACGTCATCATCACGTTTGCCGAGCGCGGTAGCGGCCTTCATGGCCTTGTCCTCTGGAATATCAATAGCCCTGAACGCCTCAAAGACTTCGCTTTGCATCGTGCTCATTCTGCCTTCTCCTCGTTCCGGGTCAATTCTACACCATTGGGAGTGAACCGGACACCGGCACTTTCGAGGGCGCGGCAGATGGCGGAGAGGGTGGCGCGGCGGGGAACTGTAACCCCTTTTTCGAATTGCCGAACGGCAACGACACCGACTTCGGAGGCCGTGGCCAGCGCGTCTTGGTTCCAGTCAAGTAAGCCGCGTGCGGCTCGGCATTGGGCGGGTGTGATCATGGGCTATAGATAACAAACCAACACCATAACGTCAATTCCATCGTTTTTCGATTGAAACGCTAGATAGCATCGCTTATCGTCATAAGCGTCGAAAAGAGATGCATGCGGACGTATCACCATACCCATACCGTCCGTTCGAACGGGGGTCGGGTGCCATCACAGGAAAGGGAAACACCATGGGGAAAGTCGTCATTTTACGTCTTCCACACCGGGCAAAGTCAGAACCGAAACCCGAACTGAAACCCGAACCGAAACCCGAGTCTGCACCGCAGAAGACGCGGGGCCGGAAGCCGAAGACCGATGTGCTGAAGGTCGGGGAGATGAAGACAGCCGCACCGATCGTCACCGACATCTCGGACGAGGCGCAGCAATTGAAGGAGCGGCTTGTTGTTGCGTCGAGCAACAACATACTGCCGGTAAGCCGCGCAATCGCTGAACTCATGATATTCGTCGATGGCGTCATTGCCGCGAACGCCCTCCTGAAAGCGGGGAAGCCATGAATCATCGCCAGTATCTGGCTCCCCATGCCATGGGCTGACCAGCCTCCCCCGCGCCACCGTGGCGCGCTATCGGCCCCGCTCGCCATCCGGTGGGCGGGGGGGGGGAAGATGGGATGATGAGGGGAGCGTGGCGATGGCCCAACAATTTTTTTACTCCATCAAACACGGCGTATTGTAATTCCGTTAAAGTAGGGGTATTGTCGGATCATGGCTAGACCGAGAAAAGATACCCCGCTTGACCGCTTCACCGCTACCGAGCTTGAGATCGGTGGTGGGCTTCCTTTGCGTTCCGTGGAAATCCTGCTCAAGAATGGTGTGGCCCCACCTGCCGAAACCGATCCCGAGAGGGGAAGCGTTCGATATTGGGGAACACGTGGTGTCCAACGCATCGCTCTTGTCGGGGCTATCTTTCAGGGCGGTGCAGAGTTGCTGCTGGCCTCCAGGCTTTCGGCAGCGATCGCAGAAGAAATTGAACTCTTCTACGTGTCCGGTCTTCATTCCAACCTCTGGTATTCTTGCAGAAAATCAGGAAAAGCCAGCGACTACGTAAAATGGACACAGGCCAAAGTCGACCATCCTTCTGAGGATTATTGGCTTCATCGCTTCATGAGAATCGAAACGTCAGACTACCATCCAGGCGTTGCAATGCCTGGTGATACCATCATTGAAATCGTTGATCGGCAGTACGTCTTCATCAACACAAACAACGGCATCCGCGTCCACTCGCCTGTGTCTTCAGAGGGAATAGAGGCGCAACCCTCCTACCGTGTTACCGGCTGGGAAAAGGGTAGCTCAGCAGAAGTACACAGTGTCGCTGACGAAGTAGATAGCTTCGGTTTTCATGCGAACCCGGCTGCAAAAGAGCAATACAGGCGGATAGAGGCTGAATTCATGGAGGCCAGACGTAACGCTGTCGGGTTACTCAAGATCAATATGTCATTGGCCATTCGAAAAGCGTTCGACGCCATCTTTGATCATAGAAGTGGTGTCGGAAAGTAAAGGTTAAGGAGACCTCTAAATGACCAAAGTAGAAACACGGGTAATTCCCGAGACGCTACCGGCTTGCCCGGTACCCACCATCGACACTACCTCGGCGGCTCTGCTGGTCAATCTGCCACCTTATCTTCGCAAACCAAACCTGCGCCGCTGGGAGGCGAGCCAATACCTGGAACTGGTACATGGCCTGACCATCGCTCCCAGCACGCTGGCAAAATGGGCCACAACCGGTGGGGGGCCTGCCTATTTTCCGGCAGGGCGCACGCCGCTGTATCCCCGCCAGGAATTGGACCGGTGGGCAACCGAACGGCTGGGAAAGCTGGTCCGCTCCACCAGCGAGACCGAGGAGGCCGAGTGATGCGCCAAACCGCCGATATGGCCGCCATGGCCGATCCCGCCCGGAACCCACAGTTTCGGCGGGGTTGGATCGAACCGCCCCAACCCCGTCGTCCTGCGGTGACCGGGCAAACGAAAACGCTGGCCGACCTCGCGATGGAAGTCGCGAGGGACTGGCAATGCCGCACCGCACGGAAGGCATAGTCGTATGGATAACCACCCGTCCATCGCCGATATCGCCGCCGCGCTCCGTGACCAGGCGGAAGCCGTCGCCATGGCGCTACTCGGGGAGCCGACCAGCCGCACTCGACATGAACTGAGATGGGGCCGGCATGGCTCGCTGGCCCTCGTGCTGACGGGATCGAAGGCCGGCTTGTGGCACGATCACTCGGCCGGCGAGGGGGGCGATATCCTCGCTCTCGTTCAGCGGGAAATGGGGCGTGAAGCCGGGCTGGCGTGGGCGAAGTCGTGGCTCGGGATGGAGGGCGGTCTCCCGCCGCCATTCCGTCTGCGGCCGACGCCGAAACCCGAAACCGCCACCGACGATGCCACCCGAAAACTCGCCCGTGCCCATGCGCTGATGGCTCGTTCCAGGCCGATCCGGGGCACCATCGTCGAGCGGTATCTTGCCAGTCGTGGCCTGGTGCTGCCCGATGACACCAGCCTGTTCGACCCCGGCAGTCTTCGGTTTGCCCCTGATGTCTGGCACTGGCCAACGCAAAGCCGCCTTCCCGCGATGGTAGCACCCATCGTCAACATACTGACCAACGACCTGCAAGGCCTGCACCTGACCTTCCTGGCCGCCGATGGCTCGGGCAAGGCCACAGTGGACAAGCCCCGCCTGTACCACGGCCCGAAAGCCGGCGGGTGCGTCAAGCTGACCGGCGACGCCGATGTAACGCTCGGGCTGGCGATTGGCGAGGGGATCGAAACCAGCCTGACGGCCCTGGTGGCCGGATATCCAACCTGGGCCTGCCTGGACGCCGGCAACCTCGGTGCGTTTCCAAAGCTGCTTGGTATTGGATCCCTGACGATCCTGGCCGATCACGACGATGCCGGCCGGAAGGCTGCCCAGACGGTAGCCGCCCGATGGACGGTAGCCGGGCGGGAGGCGCACCTATGGGCCGCCCCGACTGCCTCCGACAAAGGTACCGATCTGAACACCCAACTTATGGCGATGAACCATGCTTGACACGCCGGACTACTCAGGAATCCGCGAACAACTCGATCACGCTCCGAGATGGACGCCCCCAGAGGATAAATCCGCTCCGCCGGCACTCAGCGATGATGACCTGGCGACGCGGTTCACCGCAAAGCATGGCAAGAACCTGCGGTATGTCTCGGACTGGGGAAAGTGGCTCGAATGGGATGGGCAACGCTGGAGAATTGATAAGACCCTGAAAGTCTACGACCTCGCCCGGCTTATTTGCCGTGCAGCCGCATCGACCGCCGATGCCGACGACGCGGCCGATATCGCCAGTGCCCGTACCGCCGCCGCCGTTGAGAAGCTCGCCAAGGCCGACCGCCAGCACGCCGCGACCGTGGAGATATGGGACACGGACCCCTGGCTCCTCAACACCCCCGGCGGAGTGGTGGACCTCAAAACCGGGAATCTACTGCCGCATCGCCGCGAATTCTACCAGACCAAAATCACGGCCGTGGCTCCCGGTGGCGACTGCCCAACGTGGATTGCCTTCCTGAATCGTGTCACCGCTGGGGACCGTGATCTTCAGGGTTTCTTGCAACGCATCATGGGTTATGCCCTGACCGGTGTCACCCGCGACCACGCCCTGTTCTTTGCCCATGGTTCCGGCGGTAACGGCAAGGGCGTATTCCTCAACACGATGACTCGTCTGCTGGGCGACTACGCTGCCGTGGCTCCGATGGAGACATTCGTTGCGACGGCGAGCGATCGGCACCCTACGGACATCGCGTCGTTGCGGGGTGCGCGCCTGGTAACCGCCCAGGAGACCGAGGAAGGCCGTCGCTGGGCCGAAGCGAAGATCAAGTCCTTGACCGGTGGGGACCCCATTTCCGCGCGGTTCATGCGGCAGGATCACTTTACGTTCACCCCGCAGTTCAAACTTGTCATTGCCGGCAACCACAAACCGAGTCTCCGCAGTGTCGATGAGGCCATGCGTCGTCGGTTTCATCTTTTGCCATTCACGGTGACCATTCCAGCCGGCGAGCGTGACCCAAGTCTTCCACGCAAACTTGAAGCCGAGTGGGGCGGAATTCTCGCCTGGGCGATCCGGGGCTGTCTCGACTGGCAGCGCATCGGCCTGGCACCGCCCAAGGCCGTTATCGAGGCCACTGAGAAATACTTGTCGGAAGAGGACGGCTTTGCCGGATGGCTTGACGAATGCTGCGAAGTCGCCTCGCGCCATTGGGAAACCACGGCGACTCTGTTTCGATCGTGGAACGCCTGGGCCGAGCGGAATGGTGAACAGGCCTGGACGGCGAAACGCTTCAACCAGGTCATGGAGCAACGTGGGTTTGAGCCGTCCAAGCGTGCCGGCGCACGTGTATATCTCGGTTTGCAGGTGCGCAATGAAGAAATGTAACCGCAACCCCTTTGTCACGCGCGCACGCCCACACGCGCACACGCACGCCTGACGGGGATATGCAGGTGATGCGTCCAATGCGTCCATGTTAAGAATGACTCGCATAATGGACGCATTGGACACGTCGTATGTATATCCCCGTCACGCGCGTGCGCGTAGCAAACATTATGCCAGAGTGAGGACGAAATGAACGCTATCGAGATCGCAATGACCGGTCGGATCGGCCGCGACCCGGAACTGAAGCATGTCAAGGGCGGTACCCTCGCGCTGCTGGCGCTGGCGATCGCGGCGGATGACGGTGCCAAGGGTGAGGATGCCCCGACCACGTGGGTGCGCGTCACGGTGTTCGGCGACCGAGCCGAAGCACTGGCACCGACACTTGCGAAGGGCGACCGGACCTACGTCGAAGGCAAGCTGTCCCTGGATCACTGGACGGGTAAGGACGGCACCGCAATGACCGGCCTGTCCGTGGTGGCGAGCCTGGTGCAGCCTTTGGGCAAGATCGGTAACCGCCGGCCGAAGCAGGAACGTGTCGGCCGATCAAGTAACGAATCCAGGCGACAAAACTCACATTCCCAGGTCGATTCAACAATGAATCCGATGCCGTTTGATGACGATCTATCTTTCTGACCGAGGCGCGGCGGAATACTCCAGAAAACTCACGCAAAGCCGAGCAAACACCAGCAAAGCCACGTTTCAGTTCATGCAAAATAGAACTTGACGACGGGCTAATCGGCTTTGAAAGTGGCAAAATGCTTAAGCGAATCAAATCAATACTTGGTATCGAGCGCAAGTCTGTCGACCTGTCCGACCTACTGCTGAGCGGGTTCGGATCGCCCACGACCTCCGGTATCACCATCGGCCCCGAGAACGCCATGCGCTGCGCTGCCGTCTTCGGCGCTGTCCGCGTGTTGGCCGAAAGCCTCGCTTCCCTGCCGATCCACGTTTACCGTCGCCGGCCCGACGGTGGCCGCGAGCGGGCCGACGACCACCCCCTTGAAGCCATCCTCGCCGACGCCGCGAATCCCTGGTGCCCGGCTTCTGAATTCCGGCTGAACATGCAGACGGCATTGTCCATGCATGGCAACTGCTACGCTTGGGTGGGTCGCGCCGACGGCAGGGTATCGGAACTGATCCCCCTCGATCCCCGCACGGTGTCTGTCGAACCCGACCGGGTGACGATGGAACCCCGCTATTTCGTGACCGATGGCAACGGCAGCCGCCGGGAATACGGGCGCGGCGACATCCTGCATGTCCGTGGCGTCGGTTCCTCGCTCTACAAGGGCGACGCCCCGGTGATGCTTGGCCGTGAGGCAATCGCCCTGTCGCTGGTGTTGGAACA
>JBKACM010000066.1:0-11218 GCA_046269335.1 Alphaproteobacteria bacterium
GCAAGCCAAGGGGCCGGACGGCCCCGCCGGCAATTGAGGGCGTTGATCGGTCACGATCAACGCGGATTGGTATTATTTCAATCCCCGTATGACCTGGATGTCCAGTTCACGAATTTTCTTGCGCAAGGTATTGCGATTGAGGCCCAGGACCTGGGCCGCCTTGATCTGATTGCCCCGGGTCGCCTCCAGAGTCAGGGAGATCAGCGGACGTTCCACCTCGTTGACCACGCGGTCATACAACCCGGATGACGGGAGGGTATCGGCATGGGCTGTGAAATAATCCCGCAAATGGCGCTCGACGGTGGCCCCAAGCCCCTCTCCAGAGGGTGCCGGTTCGTTGGGCGGAACGGCTCCGGCCAACTCCCCATCGATGACATCGCCACCGATACTTTCCTGGGAGTACAGAGCCGCAAGCCTTCGCACCAGATTTTCCAACTCCCGGACGTTACCGGGCCATCGATACGTTTTCAGCCGTTCCATGGCACTGCCATCCAGTACCTTGGAGGGTAGTCCCTCACTCATGGCGTGGGCCAGGAAGTGATTGACCAGCTCCGGAATATCCTCCGTCCGCTCCCGCAATGGGGGCAGACGTATCGGGACTACGTTCAGACGGTAGAACAGATCCTCCCGGAACAGCCCTTGACGAATAAGCTGGCCAAGATCGCGATGGGTGGCGGCAATGATGCGGACGTTGGCACGAATGGCGGTGCGACCACCGACGAGAGTGTACTCTCCCTCCTGTAGAACTCGCAAGAGACGAGTCTGTGCCTCCGGTGGCATATCCCCGATTTCATCCAGAAATAAAGTTCCCCCCTCCGCCTGCTCGAAACGGCCGGAGGAACGGCTGAGAGCTCCGGTAAATGCTCCCTTCTCGTGACCAAACAGTTCGCTTTCGATCAGGTCCCTGGGAATGGCCGCCATGTTGATGGCTACGAACGGTCCATTGCGGCGTTTGCCATAGTCGTGCAGGGCGCGTGCCACCAGTTCCTTGCCGGTTCCCGATTCGCCGTTGATCATCACCGTCAGGTCGGTGTTCATGAGGCGAGCCAGAGTGCGATAGATTTCCTGCATCGCCGGCGAACGACCAATCAGGGGCAGATTTTCGTCCTGGTCCACCACTGCCGCGGCCGCAGCCGCCCGAGGCAGCGATAGAGCGCGACGAACCACGCCGACCAGCTCCTTGAGATCAAACGGCTTGGGCAGGTATTCGAAAGCCCCCCTCTCCGCGGCCTTGACCGCGGTCAGGAGCGTCGTCTGGGCGCTCATGACGATGATGCGGAGGTCCGGGCGGATTTTCTTGATGCGGGGGATCAGATCCAGACCGTTTTCATCCGGCATGACCACGTCGGTGATCACGAGATCGCCCTCCCCTTCGGAAATCCAGCGCCACAGCGTCGCCCCATTACCGGTGGTGCGCACCTCGTACCCCTCTCGCCCCAGGGCCTGGGTCAGGACGGTACGGATACCCCGATCATCGTCGGCAACCAGAATGGTGGATGTCGCCATGTTACGGTTCCATATTCGAAATCACGATGGGCAGCATGATGCGGAACACGGTACGGCCGGGCTGGCTGTCAAACTCGATGAAACCGCCATGGTCGTTGATGATCTTCGCCACCAGGGCCAGACCGAGGCCGGTTCCGGAAGGCTTGCTGGTAACGAACGGATCAAACAGGTGGGGATAGAGATCCTCGCTGATGCCGGGACCATTGTCCTGGACACAGACCACCAGGGGTAGGTGCATCCGGCTGTTGGCCCCTGGCACGGCGATCCGAACCCCTTGCTGATAGGCGGTGCTCAGCAGAATTTCCCCCCGTCCCTCCGGTACCGCCTCCGCCGCATTCTTGACCAGGTTCAGGAAGACCTGGACAAGTTGGTCCCGATTCCCAAGTACCAGTGGTAGGGACGGATCGTAAGCCTCTATAAAACGGATATTTCTTGCAAACCCGTTCTCGGCTACCCGGCGCACGTGCTCCAGAACGCGGTGTATATTGATCCCTTCCCGCACCAGCGGATACTGGTCCGAGAAAACCTCCATCCGATTGACCAGGGCGACAATCCGATCGGCTTCATCGCAGATGAGCTGGGTCAGCAACCGGTCCTCCTCGCTGGCATTCTGCTCCAGAAGCTGGGCCGCGCCGCGAATTCCCGAGAGCGGATTCTTGACCTCGTGGGCAAGCATGGCGGCCATCGCCGTCACCGACCGGGCGGCACTGCGATGGGTCATGTGCTGCCCCATTTTCAACGCCATGGAATTTTCCTGTAGGGTCATCATGACCCAGCCCGCCATTTCCACGAGGGGCGTTACGTGAATGGTGATCCGCCGGCTGCCGGTGCGAGGCGTATCCAACATCACTCCATGCTCGGAAACGTGGGCTTCGTCCGACAAGGCCTGACGAAGCAGGTAGAACATCGGGCTGTCCGGGGGTACGAAGTCGGAAAGAGCCCGTCCGCAAAGATGGGCTCGACTTGAGTCGAAGAATTGCTCCGTTGCCGTATTTACCTGACGAATAACGGATTCCGGATCGATCACCAGAACAGCGGTTGCCATGGCGTTGACGATGACCCCGAAATCGACGACGGGTGTCGCGGAAGTCTCGGGCTTTCCGCTGAATGGTGGTTTCGGCATCAGGCCGCCAATGGATCCAGATGGTTTGCGTAAAAACGATCAATTGCCTGCCGCACCCCCTCCGGGTCGGAAACGGCATTGATCCCACCCCGAAATGCCGCCGCCCCAGGAAGGCCGGAGACATACCACCCAATGTGCTTTCGCATCATCCTCACCCCCCCGTAGCTGCCGTAGCGGATCAGGGAAGATTCGAAATGTTCCAGAAGGACGTCTCTCTGAACGGAAAGGGGTGGTGGTGGCGGGGCTACACCGGTCTTGAGAAAACGCGCCACCTGCCCGGGCAACCACGGCCGCCCCAGAGCCGCGCGCCCGATCATCACGCCGGCAGTTCCGGATTCCTCCAGCATGCGCACAGCGTCTTCCGGAGACGCCACATCACCGTTGCCGATCACCGGAATACGCACCGCTCTGCTAACCTCTTCGATAAAGCGCCAATCAGCTCGTCCGGAATAGTGCTGGGCCCGGGTGCGGCCATGGACGGTAACGCCGGAAGCTCCTTCAACCTCCACGATCCGTGCCAGTCTGGGCGCATTGCGCTCGGTACTGTCCCAGCCGGTACGCATCTTGACGGTAACCGGGACCGAGCCCGCCGCCCTGACCACCGCGCCAACGATGGCAGCAGCCCGTGTCTCGTCGCGCATCAGCGCCGATCCCGACTGGGTGGCGACCACCTTCCGAACCGGACAGCCCATGTTTATGTCGATCGCCGCCACGCCGCGATCGGCCAGAATCCGGGCCGCCTCCGCCATCGCTCCCGGCTCTCCCCCGACGAGCTGCATCGCGACCGGTGGCTCGTCCGTGCTCAGATCGAGCATCCTCTCGGTTTCACGATTCCTCTGGAGCACGGCTCTGGCGGCGATCATCTCTGAAACCACCAGATCCACGCCAAATCGCCGGACCAGCCGCCGAAACGGCGCATCGGTTATACCCGACATGGGAGCCAACACTACCTGCCTGAATTTTTGGCTCATGACTGATCCGATCGAAGTCGCCGCCACCCCTCCGTGCACAATAGTTGTGCACGACATTCAGGGCAACCAAATTTACGGCGGGTTGTCGTCTACCTACCCAGAAGGACATCGGTGACGAACTTGACCCCGGGATAGGCCAGCGTCAGCAGAAGATAGGCCAGCAGGGCCATCCTCGCCGCCATACGCCCTCGCACCCCGATCACGCGCCGGGCAAGTAGCAGGAGTCCAATCAGGACAAACGCCATCAACGACAGCAAGGTCTTGTGGCCGATCCGAAAGATCACGCCGGCTTCCATGTACTGAAGAGCCACGCCACTGACCAGACCAAGCCCGAGCACGATCTCGGACGTCAGCAGCAGACGCCCCAGCAGAAATTCGCTATCCGCCACCGGCGGCAGCATGCGGGTAAGCGTATTGGGGCGCTTGGTTTTTAGGGCTCTTTCCTGGAGGAAGCAGGCCAGCGCCGCCACCGCCGCAACCGTGAGAAGCCCATAAGTTGCGACCGAGGTCAGGATGTGGAACTTGACCCACCTTGCGGGGGCCCCCTCCGCCAGGCCGTGTCCCATCGCTTGTCGCCAGATGGTGGCAATGATGCCAAGTCCAATCAGATAGGGAAACAGCAACGGAGCCAGGCGCCAGCTCTGTCGTGTTCCCCACGACATACCGGCAAAGACCAATAGGCTTGCAACGATGCAGACCCATAGCGTGATCGAGAGGCCGGTATGCCAGCCCACCGACATTTCCATCACGCTCCAGGCGACGGGGCCCAGGATCGAGAGCCCAAGGCTTCCCCAGAAAACGACATCGGGCCTGCTGTCTGCGCGCAACGGGGCAAGCGCGGCGGGAAACAGACAGGCCAGTGCGGCCAGGCTGAACAACAAATCCTTTGCCATGACGGCCTCGCTTGATTCCTTGGCAACTTCCGTAACGCACAGTACCCTAAGCCCCCCTAGGGAAGCGGAAATTTGTGCGATGGGCAAGTGTGTGGTGCTGGTGGTGGCCGCCGGTCGTGGCCGACGCTTCGGGGGGGAAACCCCGAAGCAATACCTGGAACTGGGGGGACGCCCGGTGCTGAGGCATTCCCTGGCGGCTTTTGCCGCCCATCCGGAAATCGATGCCGTCCGGGTGGTGATCCATCCCGATGACATGGAACTGTATGAAGTGGCCGCACGGGGACTCGATCTGCTGCCCCCGGTGCCGGGAGGGGAGAGCCGTCAGGACTCGGTGCGACTTGGCCTTGAGAGTCTCGCCGTGGACGGGCTGGATCCCGCCCTGGTTCTGATCCACGACGGGGCCAGGCCGTTCATCGACAACGCCTCCACATCCCGGGTCATCGCCGCGCTGGCAACGGCCCCCGGTGCCATCAGCGCCATTCCCGTCAACGACACCATCAAGCGGGCAGTAACGGCAGCAGGTACGGCCATCGACACGACCGTGGACCGGGAGGGACTATGGCGGGCGCAAACCCCTCAGGGCTTCCGCTTTCCCGACATTCTGGCGGCCCACCGCGCCGCCGCCGGTCGTTCTCTGACCGATGATGCCGCCGTGGCCGAACATGCCGGGTTGCCGGTCACGCTGGTCCTGGGCAGCGAGGACAACGTCAAGATCACCACCGCGGCCGACCTTGCCCGCGCGGCACGACGCTTTGGCAGCGGTGGAGAGACCAGGGTCGGCAGTGGTTTTGATGTCCATCGCTTCGGTCCGGGAACGTTTGTCAATCTCTGCGGGGTTGTCGTTCCCCACGACCATGGCCTGATCGGCCACTCCGACGCCGACGTCGCCCTGCATGCTCTGACTGACGCATTGCTGGGAGCCATTGCCGCCGGAGACATCGGCCGCCACTTTCCCCCCTCCGATCCGCGCTGGCGCGGCGCGGACTCCGCTCTTTTCCTTCGTCATGCGGCGGGACTGGTCCGGGCCCTGGGCGGAGAAGTTGTCAGTGTGGACCTGACCCTCATATGTGAGCGCCCAAAGATCGGACCGCACAGACCGGCCATGGTCGCCAGGGTCGCGGAAATCCTGTCCATCGAAGCCGGCAGGGTCAGCGTCAAGGCCACGACCACCGAGGAACTCGGGTTCACCGGAAGACGGGAGGGCATTGCCGCCGAGGCCATTGCCACCGTTCGCCTGCCGGTCCTGCGGTAACGGCGTGCTTCTTCAGATGGCGGGGTGGCCCGGCCCATCGCCGTCGGTTTCCGCGCCGATCCAGGAGAGGAATGCCGGATTGCCGGCAACGATGGGCAATGCGACCACACAAGGACAGCTATAGCTGTGGATTTCGCGTACCCTGGCAACGACCCCGTCGACCCGTTCGCTTCTGGTCTTGACCAGCAAGGCCACCTCTTCCCCCGTCTCCACCTTTCCTTCCCACCAGTAGACGGAGGATATTTCGCCCAGGATGTTGGCGCAGGCGGCAAGCCGCTCCTCCACCAGGAGACGGGCCAATTTCGTGGCCTCCTCGCGTGTTCCCGCCGTAATGTAGACAAGGCTGTAGTTCATGGACTCCCTCCCGGTTCATAAGCTACCCTCTGAGGATACGAACGGCACTGACAGATGACACGTTCCACTCGCATGCCCGATAATAACGAAACCCTGTTCGGTGACGATCCACCGCATACCCCTGCCCGGCCAACAGCGGCGCAGAGAAAGTGGATGCTGCGCGGTCTTGAGCAACCGGGCGGAAAGCTGCCTCTGTTCGATGAAAACGGTCGGCGCATCGACGAACGCACGGTGCGCAGCTGCCTGCGACAGGAATGGGCGGAACCATGGTTCAGCAACCCGGTCAAGCCGGATTGGCTGGTGTGCAAATTGACCCCACTGGGACGAAAGGTGTTGGAGGAAGGGTGACCCCAACAGCGTGGCACCCTGCCTCTGAAGTCAATGCGGCGTGTTCTGGGCAAATACCTCGACCAGTTCACGCGCTGTGACGAAGCGGGTACACCATTCGTCCACTTGTCCTTCGCTGGCATTCCGGATTCTGGCTTCGATTTCGGAACCGAGAGCCCCGAATCGTAGCCGGAGCAGGTGAAGAAGCAATTCGGTCTTGCCCTCTGTCCTGCCTTCGGTGAACCCCCTGGCTTTGCCTTCCTCGTAGTACCGCCGTCCAAAGCTGGCCATGATCTCCTCCTCCCGATCCGGCACCACCCGGTGCAATATCGAGCGGACTTCCTCCTCCCCAACAGGCACCGGCCCATGGCCGATGTACGTCAGGATCAGAACCACGTCCTGAACCTCCAGCGCCGATGCCTCCGCCAGGATGACCGCCATCCGATCCGGAAGATCCGCCCTCAGAATGTATTTGAGCGTTTTGAGAAACGACCGCAACCGGATATGGCTGGAAAGGGTATCGTCGCCGATCCTGGCAAGATCCACCAGGGCAAACAGAATCGCCGGAAGATAGGGGCGCAAGGCTTCTGGTATGTCGCCGAACAGGGAAGCGAAATCTGCTTGAAGAATGCATCGTGCAGGGCCGCAGGTGACCTGGTCATCGTTCCCTATCATGCCAAAGCGGAGACAAGGCTAACCGCAACCAAGCAACATTTCGGCGATGATCCCGGCGGCCTCCTCCACTCCGGTCGGCTGGGTTGGCACCGGCACCGGGAGCGCCAGCAACACGTCCAGTGCCTGAGCCACATCCCCCCGTCGCAGCCGCTCCATTTCCATACGGATGGCACGGGTATGTCGGCTCATCCACTGGCCAAGGGCCGGTTCCTCCGGCCAGTCATCCCTGCCAGCAAACAGTACCGGGATACCTCCGCAAGCGGCTTCGACGAAGGTTCCATAGCCAGGCTTGGTGATAATGGCATCGCAGGACTGGAGGATATCGGAAAACGGGATGGACAAGTCCGTTGCCGCCACCATGTCCTCTCGCGGCCGTCTCACCGGCTCACCGGAAATCCAATGCCAACCGGATATGGCCGGCCAATCCGCCATGGAAGCGCCGCTGTTCATCCCACCGAACCCCACCAGACAAAGCTTTGTCCGACGGTCGAGTTCCAGCCGTTGAAAAATCGCTTCCCTCTGGTTGCGACCAATGGGAGCGACGGGACCAATGGAACGTCCGTTGGGCAATTCCGGCATCGGCATGGCCGGAGTTGCCTGCAAGAAGACTTGTGCGCTGGCATAGGCCTCGTGCATATCCCGCAGGATGGCGGCGGCCTCGGGACGGTCCCCACAGTAGCGCCGATAGACACCGGCCCAGTTGAGACAACTCAATGCCACCGAAGGAATACCGACCCGTTTCGCCGCCGCCAGAATCGCGTAGGGAATGTTGGCCAGCACCAGATCCGGCCGCAAGGCGGCCAGACGTTCCGCATCCTCCCGGATCACTTCCTGCCAGCGGGTGTGAAGACCGGCATAGGCGGCGGCACTCTCCTCCACCAAGACATCATTGGCGGTGGCCATAATCATGCCGAAATCACGACTGTGTTCCACCAGGGTGAACGGTTCCCGATAGCGGGTGGCCAGCGGCGTGCGTGGCAAGGTCGTCTCGATGGTCAGACGCAGGTTCGGGAATTTCTCCCTGAGACGGGCAACCACCGGCGAGGTCATCGCCATGTGCCCGTATCCATGGGGAGACAAGGCCAGATAAAGATGCATTGCCGACCCGTTACCGGAAGTGAAACCGACACGAAAAGGGGCCAGCGAAGCCGACCCCCGTTTTCATCCCCAGACCATCCCACTGAATTACTGGTCGGAGCGGCGGGATTTGAACCCACGACCCCTTGACCCCCAGTCAAGTGCGCTACCAAGCTGCGCCACGCTCCGACCCCCCTCCGCCAGCGCCCCGGCCGAAGGAGGCCAAACTATAGCGACGGAGCGCGGCCGGCGCAACGCCCGTCAAGAAAGACGGAAATATTACTCACTGCCGGTTCTGGCCCCGACCATACGCTGGGCGTGCAGAGCCAGGGAAATTTCGTCGCGAATATCCACCATTTCCATCATCACTGCCGCAAGTTCCCTGCGCATCTGGACCGTCATGGCCGCAACCGCTACATCCGAGGGCGCGGAAACGGTCGCGGGAGGAGAAGCAACCTCCGAATGCACCTCCGCTGGTACAGATTCGAGTTCCATCTCCAGTATCGGAAACACCTCCACCTCAGGTTCAGGTAGATCTTCCGTGATGGCCTCAAGAACCGGAACGTCCCTGGCCTCACCGGGAGCGGTCGCCAGCAGACCCTTGACCCCATGCTCCCTGATCTGTTTCTGAACCCCCCGGATGGTGTAGCCCTCTTCGTGCAGGAGATCGCGGATACGGCGCAACAGGGCAATGTCTTCCGGACGATAGTAGCGCCTCCCTCCCCCGCGTTTCAGGGGGCGGAGTTGCGAAAACTTCGTCTCCCAGAACCGAAGGACATGCTGAGGCACCCCCAGTTCCTCGACCACTTCGCCAATGGTGCGGAAGGCGGACTCGGACTTCACGACCCGGGGCGCGGCACCCAACCCTGCCCCACCTCCATCCGTGTCGCGTTCCGCCGACAAGGTATCGGCACCGGCTGTCGTCGTCATGATCAAGCGGACTCGCTGCCCTGGAGGACAGCCCCGCCAAGCAGGCCTTCGTTGATGCGAGTCTTGAGAAGCTGGGAGGGTCGAAATACCAGAACCTGCCTTGGGAGAATCGGAACCTCGTCACCGGTCTTCGGGTTCCGTCCGACGCGCTGACCCTTCCTGCGCACTGAAAAGCTTCCGAAGGAGGATATTTTCACCGCCTCACCACGACAAAGGGCCGACGAAATCTCATTCAGCACCATCTCCAGGATGTCCGCAGACTCGTTGCGAGAAAGGCCGACCTCCTGATACACGGCCTCGCTCAACTGCGAGCGTGTGACGGTTCTCGCTGACATGACGCTGTCCCCCCATCGCCTGCAAACCGTCAAAACGGTAGACGTTATTTAGAAACTCGTCAATATCAAAGGGATAGGTGGAACTTGAGAAAGAGAAAGCAGGAAAACCGTGCTTTCGGACAACCAGCGGCTACATGCGGACCAGGCATCCCCCCCATGTGAACCCGCCCCCCATGGCCTCCAGCATCACCAGGTGTCCCGGCCGGATGCGTCCGTCCTCGACGGCTTCGGCAAGCGCCAACGGCACCGAAGCCGCCGAAGTGTTGGCATGACGCTCCACCGTGACGATCACCTTCTCGGTCGGTATTCCGAGTTTGCGGGCCGTGCCATCGAGGATTCGCCGGTTGGCCTGATGGGGAACCAGCCAATCGATGTCGGAGATACTCAGACCATTGGCCTCCAGAGCTTCCCAGACCACCTGAGCCAGATTGACCACGGCGTGCCGGAACACTTCCTTGCCCTGCATGCGCAGATACCCTGTACTCTGGGTGCTGGAAGGCCCGCCATCGACGTGAAGCAGTTCGTAGTGCCGACCGTCGGAGTGGATATGGGTCGAGAGGATGCCGCGATCCTGACGGGTCCCCGGCTGCTCCTCCGCCCGCAGTACCACCGCCCCGGCACCGTCACCGAACAGCACGCAGGTGTTGCGATCGTTCCAATCCAGAATGCGGGAGAACGTCTCGGCCCCGATGACCAGTGCCGTCCGTGACTGCCCACAGCGGATAAAATTGTCGGCCACCGACAGAGCGTAAAGAAAGCCAGAGCACACCGCCTGAACGTCAAAGGCTGCCCCGGACATCATTTTCAGGGCCGCCTGGACCCGAGTCGCGGTGGAGGGGAAGGTATTGTCCGGGGTGGCGGTCGCCACCACCAGCAAATCGAGATCACTCCCGGAAAGTCCAGCCGCTGCCAGAGCCCTCTCGCCGGCCCGAATGGCCAGGTGAGACGTGAACTCTCCTTCGGCGGCGACGTGCCGTTTCCGGATGCCCGTGCGATCGACGATCCACTCGTCACTGGTATCGATCCGGGCGGCCAACTCTGCATTGGTCACGACACGTTCCGGCAGATAGCCACCGCATCCGACAATTCTCGATCGCCTTACCATGTCACATCAGCCGCCAGCCACCGCCATGCCAGGCAGTCGGATGGCGTGCAAGGCCTCCAACTCCTGTTTGATCCGGTCATTGAAACCATGCTGCACCAGTTCGACGGCAACGCCGATCGCGTTCGAGAACCCGAGAGCGTCCGTCCCGCCGTGGCTTTTTACGCAGATGCCGTTGAGCCCCAGAAACATTGCGCCATTGTACCGGCGAGGATCGGTTCGTTGTTTCACCCTGTTCAGGGCCGACCTGGCCAGTAAATAACCCAGGCGGGCTATCAGCGAACTGGCAAAAGCTTCCCGTAGAAAGCTTGAGTACAACTTGGCCGTACCTTCGGCGGTCTTGAGCGCGACATTGCCGGTAAACCCATCCGTCACGACCACGTCCACGGTACCGGCACCAATGTCATCTCCCTCGACGAACCCCTGAAACCGGATCGGCAGTCCGCTTTCCTTGAGAATGGTGCTGGCCCCACGGACAGCCTCGTTTCCCTTCACCTCTTCCGATCCGATGTTCAATATGCCGACGGTGGGCTGCTCAATCCCCAGGACGGACCGGGAAAACACCTCGCCCATCACCGCAAAATCGACCAGATTGCTTGCGTCACAATCGGTATTGGCACCAAGGTCCAGCATCACGCACTCGCCCTGACGTGTGGGCAGGATGGTCGCGATG
>JBKACM010000067.1:0-3660 GCA_046269335.1 Alphaproteobacteria bacterium
CCCCCCGTTCGATATGCCGGGTGATGTTCTCGATCATCACGATGGCATCGTCCACCACGAACCCCACCGAAACGGTCAGGGCCATGAGAGAGATGTTGTCAAGCGAATATCCAATCAACCACATCACGGCGAAGGTCCCGGACAGCGACAGGGGGACGGTGATGCTGGCGGCAAGGGTGGGACCCATGCGGCCCAGGGAGAACAGCACCACCAGCACCACCAGGACGATGGAGGCCAGCAGGGTCAGTTCCACGTCGAGCACGCTGCTGCGGATGTTGCCGGTTCGGTCGGCGAGAAGGGTGACCTTCATACCGGCCGGCAACCATGCCGACAGTTCCGGCAGCAGCGCCTTGATCCGATCGGCGGTGGCGATGACGTTGGCCCCCGGCTGCTTGGAGATGATCAGCAGCACCGCCCGCGTCTGATTGAACCAGCCGGCGAGTCTGATATTCTCGACCCGGTCCTCCACTGTGGCCACGTCGGACAGCCTGACGACCGCGCCTCCCGCCTGGGACCGCAGGATCAGGGGCCGGTAGTCCTTGGCCTTCAGAAGTTGATCGTTGACGTCGATGCTCATGGCCTGGACGACGCCGTCAAGGCCGCCCGTGGGCTGGTTGACGTTGGCGCTTTTCAGGGCCTGGCGCACGTCCTCAAGATCAAGGCCGGCGGCGGCCAGGGCCAGCGGGTTCACCTGGACCCGTACCGCCGGCTTTTCCGCGCCGCTGAGGGTAACCTGGGCGACTCCCTCCACCTGCGAGATGCGCTGGGCAAGGATACCGTCGGCGGCATCGTAAACGGCGCTGGCCGGCAGGGAATCCGAGGTGACGGCCAGGATCAGGATCGGGGAGTCCGCCGGGTTGACCTTGCGGTAGGTGGGGGGCGAGGGCAGATCGGCCGGCAGTTCGCTCCCGGCCGCGTTGATGGCTGCCTGGACATCGCGGGCGGCTCCGGAAACGTCGCGGTCCAGATCGAACTGGACGACGATGGACGTGGAGCCTTCCGAACTGGTGGAGGTCATCTCGGTGATGCCGGCGATTTCCCCCAGACGCCGCTCCAGAGGGGCTGCGACGGTGGCCGCCATGGTGGTGGGGTCCGCTCCCGGCAGGCGGACGGACACCGAGAGGGTGGGGATGTCCACGGCCGGCAGCGGGGCCACGGGCAGCTTCAGGAAGGACGCCACCCCCAGCAGAAACAATCCGATCGCCAGCAGCGACGTGGCGACGGGCCTTCGGATGCAGAGTTCGGACAGGCCCATGCCGGTGTTACTCCAGGGCCTCGGGTTTCGGATCGCGCCGTTTCAACCGGTCCAGGGCAAGATAGATCACCGGCGTGGTGTAAAGGGTCAGGAACTGGCTCAACAGCAGTCCCCCCAGAATGGCGATGCCCAGGGGACGCCGTATCTCGGCTCCGGTCCCGGTGTCCAGCGCCAGCGGCAAGGCCCCCAGCAGCGCCGCCATCGTGGTCATCATGATCGGACGGAACCGCAGCCCCGCCGCCTGAAAGATGGCTTCTCCGGGCGTCTTGCCCTCCAGGCGCTCGGCCTGAAGGGCGAAATCGATCATCATGATCGCGTTCTTCTTGACGATGCCCATCAGCAGCACGACGCCCACTACCGCCACCAGCGACAGATCAAGCCCGGTCGCCATGAGGGCAAGCAGGGCCCCGACCCCGGCCGAGGGCAGGGTGGAGAGGATGGTCACCGGGTGCAGGGCGCTTTCGTACAGAACTCCCAGCACGATGTAGATGACCACCACGGCGGCTATCATCAGCAGCGGCACATCCCGCAGCGAGGTCCGGAATTCGGCGGCATCGCCGGTGTAGCCACCCACCACGGTGTCCGGCAGGCCAAGATCCCGCTCCACCGCGTCGATGGCGCTCATCGCCTCGCCCAGGGAAGCCCCGGGGGCGAGGTTGAAACTGAGGGTCACCGCCGGGAATTGCGCCTGGTGGGTGACGGTCAGCGGCACCGGAGCCAGGGTCGTCTCGGCGAAGGCCTCGAACGGGACCAGGGCCCCGGTGGCGGAGCGGATATGAAGATGTCGCAGCGCCTCAAGGCCGGTCTGGAACGAGGGCATCACCTCCAGAATCACGTGATACTGGTTGACCTGGGAATAGACGGTGGAAACCTGCCGCTGGCCAAAGGCGTCGTAGAGGGTGTCGTCGATGGCCTGGAGGGATACGCCCAGCCGCGAGGCCCTGTCGCGATCGACCCGGATATCGGCCTTCAATCCGCCGTCCTGCTGATCGCTTGCTACGTCGGTCAGCATCGGCAACGCCCGCAACCGGTCCAGGAGGCGCGGAGCCCAGACGGCCAGTTCCTGGGCATCGGCATCCATCAGCGTGTGCTGGTACAGGGTGCGGCTGGTTCTGCTGCCAATCTGAAGATCCTGGGCAGCCAGCATGTGCACGGTCATGCCGGCAATGTCGGAAAGCCGGTCCGAAAGCCTGGCGAGAATGACCTCGACCGAGGCCGCGCGTTCCTCCCTGGGTTTCAGAACGATGGTCATGTGGCCGCTGTTGGCGGTCTGGTTGATGGGACCCACCCCCAGGAACGACGCTACGCCGGCCACGTCCGGATCGGCGCGGACCCTCTCGGCCACCTGTTGTTGCAACTCGACGATAGCCGCGAATGAAATCTCCGGCCTGGCGTCGGTGGTAGCCAGAATCAGGCCGGTGTCCTGGGACGGCAGAAAGCCCTTCGGTATCGCGATGTACAGCCAGACGGTCCCCGCCAGGGTGGCGAGCGCCACCACCAGGGTCGCCGTCTGGTGACGGAGGACAAGGGCCAGGCTCCGCTCGTACAGACTCCGCGCGAGCGATGGACCAGCCTTCGAAATCGGAGAGGATTTCAAAAGATGGGCGCACATCATCGGGGTCAGGGTCAGCGACAGTACCCCGGAGGCGATGACCGCGATGGACAGGGTCAGGGCGAATTCCCGGAACAGCCGACCGACGATGCCGCCCATGAACACCAGCGGCAGGAAGACCGCGACCAGCGACAGCGTCAGCGAGATTACCGTGAAACCGATTTCCCGGGCCCCCTTGCGGGCGGCGGCCAGCGGCGTCTCTCCCGCCTCGATGTGGCGCACGATGTTTTCGATCATCACGATGGCGTCGTCCACCACGAATCCGGCCGAGATGGTCAGCGCCATCAGGGACAGATTATCCAGGGCGAAACCGCACAGGTGCATTATGCCGAAGGTCGCCACCAGCGACAGCGGCAGTACCACGGCGGGAATGAGGGTGGCCCTCAGGGTCCTGAGAAAAAGGAAAATCACCAGGATCACCAGCCCGACGGTCAGGACCAGGGTATGCTGGACGTCGCGCACCGAGGCACGGATGGTCAGGGTCCGGTCGGCCAGGATCGCGACCGAAACCCCCGTGGGCAGGACCTGGAGCAGCGACGGAAGCTTGGCCTTGATCCGATCGGCGGTGGCGACGATGTTGGCTTCCGGCTGGCGCTGGACATCGACGATGACGGCGGGTTTGCCATCATGCCAGCCGGCCGCCCTGGCGTTCTCCACCCCCTCCACCACCGAGCCCACGTCCCGTACCCGCACCGGAGCCCCGTTGCTGGTGGCCAGGATCAGTTCCCGGTACTGCTCGGCGCTTTCAAGCTGGTCATTGGCCCCCAGGGTCAGGGACTGGCTTGCCCCGTCG
>JBKACM010000067.1:3670-11209 GCA_046269335.1 Alphaproteobacteria bacterium
GCTCGGGTCAGGGCAGTGCGCACGTCCTCCAGGGTCAGGCCATGGCTGGTCAGGCGCACCGGGTCCACCTGTATGCGGAAGGCCGGTCGCTGCCCTCCCTCCACCAGTACCCGGCCGACCCCGCTTATCTGGGAAAGTTTCTGGGCCAGCAGCGTATCGGCGATGTCGTTGAGCTGGGTGATGGGCAGGATGTCCGAGGTCAGAACCAGGGTCAGGATGGGTGGGTCGGCCGGGTTGACCTTGGAATAGGTGGGAGGATAGGGGAGATTGACCGGCAGCACTCCGCGCGCCGCGCCGATGGCCGCCTGAACGTCCTCGGCCGCTATGTCGATGTCCTTGTTCAGGTCGAACTGAAGGGTGATGGCGCTCAGGCTCTCGGCACTGGTGGAGGTCATCAGGGTCAGGCCGGCGATCAGCCCAAATTGCCGTTCCAGCGGCGTGGTCACCAGGGTGGCCATGGTCTGGGCGCTGGCACCGGGCAGTCGGGTCGTCACCTGAAGGGTGGGGAAGGCCACCTGCGGCAGAGCCGATACCGGCAAAAGACGATATCCGAGAAGTCCCGAAAGCAGTATGGCCAGCGCCAGAAGCCAGGTTGCCACCGGACGGGTGATGAACGGAGCCGAGAGGTTCACGGCGATGCACCCGCCCCTTTTCCTTTATCCCCGGGTCCGCCCTTTCCCCCGGATTTCCCGCCGCCGGGATCGGGTAACGTCACCTTGGCACCGTCCTTCAGACGGGACATGCCCTCGGTCACCACCCTCTCGCCCATCTCCAGGCCACTCTCGACCAGCGCCATGTCCTGGGCGACGCGGGAGACGGCGACCGGGCGCAAGGTCACGGTTTCGTCCCCGTTTACCACGAAGACGTAGCTGCCCTTGGGGCCACGCTGGATGGCGACGGCCGGGACGACCGTGCCGCCACGTCGGGTATCCAGTTGCAGCCTGACGCTGACGAATCCGCCCGGCCACAGTTGCCGCTCGGCGTTGGGAACCACTGCCTTCAGGCGGATGGTGCCGGTGGCGGTATCGATCTGGTTGTCCACCAGCACCAGTTCACCGGTGTCGATGACCGTTCGACCGTCGGGACCGGTGACCTGCACCGGCAGTCTTTCACCCTGACGGAGTCTCGCGTTGATGGCCGGGAGTTCCTGCTGCGGCAGGGAAAACAGGACGAAAACGGGCTGGAGCTGACTGACCACCACCAGCCCACCCGGATCGTTGGCCCGGACAAGATTGCCGGCATCCACCTGACGGAAGCCGGTACGCCCGTCGATAGGGGAGGCGATGGTGGCGTAACTCAGCAGGACCCTGGCGTTGTCCACCGCCGCCTGATCCCCCCGTACCGTCGCCTCCAGTTGCCGGACGGTGGCGCGGGCGGTATCGGCGATCTGTTTCTGTACGTTGTTGCCGAGGCCGGTATAACGTTCGAGATCGACACGGGCGTTTTCCAGCAGGGCCTCGTCCCGCGCCCGCGTCGCCTGGGCCTGATCGAGCTGGGCCTGATAGGCACGCGGATCGATCCTGGCCAGCACGTCGCCGGCCCGAACGTCCTGTCCCTCGCGGAAGGTCACCTGGT
Source organism: Alphaproteobacteria bacterium (assembly GCA_046269335.1). Lineage (GTDB taxonomy): Bacteria > Pseudomonadota > Alphaproteobacteria > Rhodospirillales > Rhodospirillaceae > JADFXL01. The sequence goes on from JBKACM010000067.1 coordinate 5,246, forward strand.
CAAGAATGCCGTCGATGCGACTCCGGACGGTGACGGCATGATAGGCCTGCACCGTGCCCAGGCCCTCAAGCGTGACCGGCACGTCCCGACGGACGGCCGTGGCCGCCAGCACCGGAACCGGCCGCGCTTCCCGCAGATTCGGCATTTTGGGTGCCTCGCGGGACCACAGCGTGAAGCCGGTTCCGCCAAGCGCCAAAAGGACCCCCAGACTCCATGCCGCCCATCTCATGCAGGCTCAGTCCTTCCTGTCCAGCACCTGTTCCAGCTTGGCGCACAACACCTTCACCGCCGCGAGGCGGGCATGGTTCTTGTCATTGGCCTCAATCAGGTGCCACGGCGCGATGTGTGTGCTGGTGTGCTCCACCATGTCGTTGACCGCAAGCTCATAATCGTCCCAACGGCCCCGGTTGCGCCAGTCCTCCTCGGTCAACTTCCAGCGCTTGTAGGGAATTTCCTGACGGCGAAGGAAGCGGCGCTCCTGCTCGCTCTGGGTAATGTGCAGCCAGTACTTCACGATGGCAATGCCGTGCTGGACAAGCTGGTCCTCGAAGTCATTGATCTCGGCGTAGGCACGGCGGCACTCCTCGTCGGTGGCAAAGCCCTCCACCCGTTCCACCAGTACCCGGCCGTACCAGCTCCGGTCGAACACCGTCACCCGCCCCGCCCGCGACAGATGACGCCAGAAGCGCCACAGGTAGTGCTGGGCCCGCTCCTCGTCGGTGGGAGGACCGAACGGGATTACCATATAGTCGCGGGCGTCCAGCGCCGAGGTCAGGCGGCGGATGGTTCCGCCCTTGCCGGCGGCATCCCAGCCCTCGAACACCAGGACGGTGGAAATCTTCCTTTCCTTGGCGGCCCGATAGAGGCGGTTCAGCCGACTCCTGTGTTTCTGCATGTCGGCGGCGAATTCCTCGCGGCCAACGATGAGGCTCATGTCAAGCCCCTGGAGCACCGAAGGCTGACGTGACGGCAGGAAAACCGGGCTGGTCCTGGTGCCGTCGCCGGTAGCGGGAACAGATTCCGGTTCCGGCTCCGGGACCCGGACCGCCAGACTGCGACGAAGGGCCCTGGCGGCGATATGTCGATTGGCGGCTTCCCGGAAGACATTGAGTACGGTAAGGGCGCGGTAGCGCGAGTCGACTCCCTCGACCAGGGTCCACTGCGCATGGGCGACGCTGGTCCGCATGATAACGTGCTCGGCGGCGTTGATGAAGCCATCGTAGTGGTGCCAGTTGTCCCAGTCGGAACTTGTGACTCGCCAGCTTTCGTGCGGGTCCTTCTCCAGGCTCTTCAGACGCTTCTTCTGGGCCTCCCGCCCCAGGTGCATCCAGAATTTCAGAATAAGGGCACCATCGTCGGCCAGAAGTTTTTCGAAGGTGAGGATGCGGTTCAGTCTGGCGTCGAATTCCGACGGCGTGATCCGGTCATAGGCGCGGTTTTGCACCGGCGTCGAGTACCAGGAGCTGAGAAACAGCCCGATCTTGCCCTTGGGCGGGAGGTCGCGCCAGTAACGCCAGTATTCCGGCCGTTCCCGCTCCTCGTCGGTGGGCTGGTCGTAGGCACGGGTGACAATCCAGCGCGGGTCCATCCATTCGTTTATCAGGTTGACGGTCGCAACCTTGCCGGCACCATTGACACCCGCGAACACCATGATGGTGGGAAAGTCAGTCTGCCGGAGCTTCTGTTGCAACTCCACCAGTTCGATCCGAAGTTCCGGAGCGATGGCGGCAAACTCTTCCTTGCTGACCTTGCGGCCCAGTTCGACGGTACGGAACATCCTGGCGACAACTCCTCCTGGCGGGTTGGAGAGCACGACGGCGACGGCGGGGAAAATCCCCCCGTCGGGAACTTTTGGCAAGTCCCGCGCCCATCCCGGGGGGCAAAGGGTATTTTGGGGCTAGCGCGGCCGCAAGTGCTGCTGATAATGTGGCGCGCGCTTGGGTGGGGGTGTCCAGGCCCAGGGTTCGGTGGCCGCCCGTCGGAGATGCTTCAGGGTTCTGGGGGGGGCTTGTGGACTCCAGGACGTGCGGGGTCGCGCCGGAGGCGGGTGAGTACGCGGGTAATAATTCTGAAATATCAAGCATCAAGGGAGAGCAAAGACAATGGCTGTTCGCGTTGCGATTAATGGTTTCGGTCGCATTGGGCGCCTGGCCCTTCGGGCGCTGGTCGAATCGGGTCGGACCGATGTGGAAGTGGTAGCGATCAACGATCTGGGTTCGGCGTCCGACAACGCCCACCTGATCAAGTACGACTCGGTGCATGGCGTGCTGCCGGGCGAGGTCTCGGTCACCGGCGACATCATGACGGTCGGAAACCGGACCATCAAGGTCATCGCCGAGCGCGATCCGACCAAGCTGCCCTGGAAGGACCTGGGCATCGACATCTGCATGGAATGCACCGGCATCTTTACCGACAAGGACAAGGCCGTGGTGCATCTTGGGGCCGGTGCCAAGCGCGTCCTGGTCTCCGCTCCGTCCAAGGGGGCCGACCTGACCGTCGTGTACGGCGTCAACCATCAGAAGCTGACCAAGGACCACCTGGTGGTTTCCAACGCTTCCTGCACCACCAACTGCCTGTCTCCGGTGGCCTACGTCCTGAACAACCTGTGCGGCATCAAGCACGGCTTCATGACCACCATCCACTCCTACACCGGCGATCAGCGCATCGTTGATACCCTGCACAAGGACCTGCACCGCGCCCGCGCCGGTGCCCTCAGCATGATCCCGACCTCCACCGGTGCCGCCAAGGCCGTCGGTGAAGTGCTGCCGGAACTGAAGGGCAAGCTGGACGGTACCGCCATCCGCGTGCCGACTCCGAACGTGTCGGTGGTGGACCTGAAGTTCGTCGCTGGCCGCACCGTCACCGCCGAGGAAGTCAACGCCGCCATCAAGGCCGCCGCCGAAGGCCCCCTGAAGGGCGTTCTCGCCTACAACACGGCACCGCTGGTTTCCATCGACTTCAACCACAACCCGCACAGCTCGACCTTCGACGGTCCGCAGACCAAGGTCATTGAGGGCACGTTCGTCCGTATCCTGACCTGGTACGACAACGAGTGGGGCTTCTCCAACCGCATGGGCGACACCGCCGTCGCCATGGGCAAGCTGATCTAACTCGGCCGTCCCGGTTCCCGCGAACCGCGGGGCCCTGGCGTTCGTTCCCGGATTCCGGGAGCGGGCGTTGGGCCTTGCGGTTCGCGGACCGTTTTCCGTTTTCGACATCCGAATTCCGTAATGACCTCAAGGGGGGAACTCCGATGCCCGCTTTCAAGACGATCGATCAAATCGACGTAGCCGGCAAGCGCGTCGTGGTGCGCGCCGATCTCAACGTGCCGGCCAAGGATGGCAAGGTTACCGACACCACCCGTATCGACCGTTCAGCCCAGACCATCAAGGACCTCGTCGCCAAGGGCGCGCGGGTCGTCATCGTGTCCCATTTCGGCCGGCCCGACGGCCAGCGTAATCCCAAGCACTCCCTGAAGCCGGTTCTTGAGCCGCTGGCAAAGGCCCTGGGGATGCCGGTCGCCTGGGCCGACGATTGCGTCGGTCCCGAGGCGGAAAAGGTGGTGAACGGTCTTCAGGCCGGTCAGGTGGCTCTGCTGGAGAACCTGCGCTATCACGCCGAGGAGGAAAAGAACGATCCGGCATTCGCCAAGCAGCTCGCCTCGCTGGGGGATGTGTACGTCAACGACGCCTTCTCCACCGCCCACCGTGCCCATGCTTCCACCGAAGCCATCGCCCGCCTGCTGCCCAATGCCGCCGGTCGCCTGATGCAGGCCGAGCTGGAGGCCCTGGGCCGGGCGCTGGAGAAGCCCGAGCGTCCGGTCGCCGCCGTTATCGGTGGGGCCAAGGTCTCCACCAAGCTCGAACTACTGGGCAATATGGTGTCCAAGGTCAACGTCCTGATCATCGGCGGCGGTATGGCCAACACTTTCCTGTTCGCCCAGGGGGTGGATATCGGCAAGTCCCTGTGCGAGAAAGATATGGCCGACACCGCCCGCGAGATCCTGGCCAAGGCCAAGGCCGCAGGCTGTGAAATCCTGCTGCCCACCGACGCCGTGATTGCCGGTGAGTTCAAGGAAGGGGCCGCCAACGAGATCGTTCCCATCGGCAAGGTGCCGGCCGACAAGATGGTTCTCGACGTGGGTCCGGACAGCGCCGCCGTGGTGGTTGGCAAGTTGTCGAGCTGCAAGACTCTGGTGTGGAACGGCCCCATGGGTGCGTTCGAGGTGAAGCCTTTCGACAAGGCCACCAACGCCGTAGCCCAGGCTGCCGCCAAGCTGACCAAGGAAGGCAAGCTCCTGACCGTTGCCGGGGGTGGGGATACCGTTTCGGCTCTGGCCAACGCCGGCGTCGAGGCCGACTTCTCGTACATCTCCACCGCTGGTGGGGCGTTCCTGGAGTGGCTGGAAGGCAAGGCCCTCCCGGGCGTAGTGGCACTCCAGAAGTAGAACGGAACCCTTTGCCGACCGCCCGACGGCTTTCCCCGTCGGGCGTTCGACACCGGGTCCTTCCCTTTTCAGGCGTAAGCCTGCATGTCCATGGCCGATCGGGACAGGGCTTTCACGTAGCTGGCGCGCAGGAAAGCCGACGGGTCGGGAGACCGCCGCAGGTCCATGCTCCCCCGTAGCTGATCAAGAGAGCTGTACTCGTGCTCCTCAAGCCAGCGCGACAAGCCATCTCTCAGGGTCTTGAGGTGGCCGACGCCGTTTTGCATAAGGGAAGACACGGTCTGCACGGCGTGGGCCCCGGCCATGAGCGACTTGACCACGTCCGGTACGGTCTGGACGCCCCCGCTGACCGCGAAGGAGCACTTGCTCTGGACGGTAAGAATGGACAGCCAGCGGACCCGGACCAGCAACTCGGCCGCAGTGGCCGCCGCCCTGGGCAGGATCATTTCCAGCTTGTCGATGTCGATATCCGGCTGATAGGCGCGGTTGAACAGGACGAAGCCATCGACGCCGGCCTCCTCGACCCGACGGGCCAGATTCGCCAGGGCGGTGAACGTGGGAGTCAGTTTGAGGGCAACGGGAATGGTGATGGCCTTCTTGATGTTCCCGACGATGGCGACGATCTCATCTTCCAGTTTGCCGGCCGTGTCCTCAGGGTCGGCGGCAACGAAGAAGATGTTCAGTTCGATCGCGTGGGCTCCAGCATCCTGCATTAGCTTGGCATGATCGATCCATCCGGAGCTGGAAACGCCGTTGAGCGAGGCGATCACGGGAATCGATACGGCCGCGCGAATCTTGCGGATCTGCTCCAGATAGGACTCCGGCCCCAGGTTGAACTCGCTGTGGTCCGGAAAATAGGTGACGGCTTCGGCCGCGCTGTTGGCGGTGCTCTCTTCCCGTTCCAGGATACCGAGACGATCCCTCTCGATCTGCTCCTCGAACAGGGAAGGCATACAGATAGCAGCCGCGCCGGCATCCTCCAGACGCCGTACCGTGTCCATGTTGTTGGCCAACGTGCTGGCTCCTGGCATCAGCGGGTGGGCCAGGTTCAAATTGAGATAGCGAGTGGATAAATCCATTGTACTGCCTCCCCTTTGAAGCTTCGTCAGGGCATCCGTGCGGTCTGTCTCCTCATCCTGTGTCACCTCCGGCCTTCGCACAGCCCGTGTTCCAGGATGACGAAGTTTTCGCGTATAGAGAAATGAATTTATTCCAGGATCACCTTGGGTGAAATTCTATGCGCTGTCCTCCGCGCCCTCGTCGGGAAATCAGGCGGTAGGGCAATCGGGTGAAAATAGGAATAGGACATCAAATTGGGGTAAAATGGGAACAACTGGCGCATTGAGCGCCCGCGCGCCCGTGCGCGCGCAAGCCAAGGGCGCGGACGCGCCCGTCCGGCGACTGATACCAGCGAGCCGATGAGTTGACTCATCGACTCGCTGGTAAAGCCTGCGCGGCGCTTGAGCGACCGTCTGTGCGTATTTTGACCCTGGGTCAAAATATCTGCACGGCGGTAT
>JBKACM010000068.1:0-11167 GCA_046269335.1 Alphaproteobacteria bacterium
GCATTGCTCTCAATTATTTCTAAATACCAGCCCGATGTTATAAGTCTTGAGGATCTGTTTTTTGCCAAAAATGCTAAAACTGTTATTGCGGTGGGTGAAGCCAGAGGCGTTATTCTTCTTGCTGCTGCCAAAGGAAGAGTCCCTGTGGTATCCTATACTCCCTTATGTGTGAAGCGGACTATAACAGGCGACGGGCATGCGGATAAAAAACAGATGGAAAAAATGATAACATCACTGTTACATCTGAAGGAATGCCCAAAACCCGACGATACGGCTGATGCGCTTCCGCCTCCAGGCAACTCGCCTGGCAGGACAGTATCAGAGCATCGTTACTCAATCGTAAACGACTATGATTTGCGATCATAACCCTGAAAAAAAGACGTCGGCAACATCGAACGAGGGTATCAGGGCCGGAACTCCCGCAGAAACATTTCGGAGGTCCAACCGATGGGGGATCGGGTCTCCTCCGGCGGCGGCAACCAGGGCTCGGGTCGGTCGTCGGTACAGCGCAGGGTATGGAGGTGTTCGGTGATGGGCAGAATTCCGACCTTGCCGCCGAACAGTCCCCCCCCCCGAACGACCGCTGCCTGGATGGCGCAGCCCAGGCCATAGAGCGACCGGTACAGACGCGGCTGGTTCTGGTCCGGCCGTGGCCTCAGGCTTTGGGTAACCCGTTCGAACGCATCGGCCCCGTTGTTCACCCAATGGTCGTTGTAGTCGACAAACCCCGGAAAAACCGTATCAAGCCCCTTGTACTGCTGCTCGGTAACCAGTTCGTCGAACAGACCATGGGGGCGAAACGGGCACAGATAGTTGGCGTACAGGATGATTTGCGGATAGTTCCCGGTCTTTTCGATTTCCAGGAGAGCGTACTTCAGAATGTCCTCCAGTGTCTTGTCGGGACCCAGGAGAGAATCGGGGCGTTGCAGGAAATGGACCCCATGCCGGCTCGCGATTTCGCGCACCGCCTCGTGTTCGGCAAGGGCATAGATGGAGCGGACGTAGCGGGAGGCCTTGAGCTGAGTCAGCAGTTCGGCGAAAAGATCGGTTCCCTGCAACTCGCGCGGCGGACCCATCACCGGGGCCACGGCGACGACGTTGCAGTTCTCGGGCTTCAGACTTTCCGGCAGGTCGGAGGCGATTTCTTGTTCCATCATGTCCAGGATCATGGACACGCCGCTGGCTCGCTTACGGTCATCGCTCTGATTGATGCCGTGATGATGATAGACGGCGGCCTCGGGCTCATAGACCAGACGATACCCGGCCTGGATCACCGCCTTGCCCCAAACCCGATCCTCGATGTTGACCAGGGATTCGTCGAAGGGAAATTTCTCCCATACCTCGCGGCGGAGGATGCTGTTGGCGTTGTGGAAGAAGTAGTCCCGGGTCTGAATGCGCCGATCCCGGCCGAATACCGTCAAGAGGTCCCGCTTGTCCAGATCGGCACTGAAAGACAGCGGCAACTGGCGACCATAGGCTCCGGCCAGGGAGGGATCGTCAAGTGCGGCTACCAGGGTCGAAATCCAGGTGACATGCTGGGGAATGCAATGAGCGGACAGACAGGCGATGAATTCACCGGTAGCGCGGCGGATGCCCAGGTTGAGTGCCAGCCCGGGCAGATACCGACCAATGGACACCACCTCCCGTACCGGAAAACGGCGCACCGCCTCCAAAGTGTGATCGGTGCTTTCGTTATCGACGACGATGACCTCGAAATCGGGATAGTCCTGACGGAACAGCATACCCAGGCAGTGGCTGATCCAGGATTCCTCGTTTTTGGTGCGGACGATGACGGAGACGCGGGCGGGCACTATGGAAGTCGTCATGATGGTAACGGACGAAGAGTGGCAAGGTCGGACAGCATCGTCTGGTACGAACGCCGGAGCATGGCCCCGTCGACACACAGGGTGATGAAGGTGATGCCGAGGTCCAGCAAGCGAGCCGCCGCCTGCGCCGTCGGGGCGTAACAGCCGACCGCGACTCCGTGGGCAGCGATACGTTTTACGGTCCGCTCGAAGACGTCGAGAAACTTAGGGTCGTCCAGATTGCCGTTCAGCCCCAGGCTCTGGGACAGGTCATAGATGCCGACGAACACCACATCCAGCCCCGGCAGACGACAGATGTCGTCCAGGGCCTCCACGCCGGCCCTGTCCTCAATCATCAGTACCGAGGTGATGAGGTCGTTCTGGCTGTCCAGGTGCCGGCGCTCGTTCTGGTAGTCGAACATCGAGGAACGGGTCAGGGTGGCGACGCCGCGATTGCGCGAGGTTGCGCCGTAAACCATGGACTCAAGACACTGGCTGGCTTCGGCGGCGCTGCCCACATGGGGCACCATGATGCCTTTGGCCCCGGAGTCCAGACAGCGGAGGATATTGCTGTTGCCGGCCGAGGGCACCCGGGTCACCGGGACCAGTCCCCTGGCCTCGGCGGCGCAGTACAGGGCCGGCATGTCGGAGAAGCCATGCGGGCCGTGCTCCAGGTCGAACACGATGAAATCGAGACCGGACGCCCCGATGATTTCCACCACCTGGACGCTGGGAATGTGGCTCCAGGTGCCGAAGACCGGCTCCCGGCGCTTCAGGCGTGCCTTCAGTTCGCGGGCCTCCATTACAGAACCGCTCCGCCGCTGACGCTGATGACCTGGCCGGTGATATAGCTCTGCTCCTCGGAGGCCAGGAAGACGCAGGTGTTGGCGACGTCGCTCAACTGACCAGCCCGTTTCAGCAGGGTCATCTCGACGATTCTGGCCCCGGCCGGACTCGCCAGTTCATCGGCGGTCTGGTCGGTCAGCATGATCCCGGGGGCGACGGCATTGACCAGGATGTTGTGCTCGGCACCATAACGGGCCACCACCTTGGTCAGGCTGTTGAGGCCGGCTTTCGATACCGCGTAGTGGACGGTCTTGGGACCGTGATACTGACCCGCCACCGAACTGATGTTGATGATACGCCCGCCGCCGCGAGCGATCATGTGGGGAAACATCTCCTGGCAGCAGATGAAGGGTCCCTTCAGGTTGACCGTCATGATCTCGTCCCAGTCGGCGTCGGTGGTTTCCTGGAAGGTGCAGCGCTGGTTGATGCCGGCGTTGTTGACCAGGATGTCGATGCCGCCCAGCCGCTCCGCCGCGGTCCGGAACGCGGCCCGGCATTGGGAGCGGTCCCGCACGTCGATCTGAAGCGCGAAGGCCTTGCCGCCAGCGGCCTGGATTTCCGCCACCGCCGTCTCGGCCTGCCCCGCTTCGCGGGAGTAGCCGACGACAATGGAGGCTCCCTGTCGAGCGAATTCCAGGGCGATGGTGCGACCAATCCCCCGGCTGGCTCCGGTAATGACGGCATTTTTTCCAGAAAGACGCATATGGGCTCTCCTCACCCCTCCCCCCCAATATCTGGGGTTTTATTAGCCCAGGTTTGGGAACGAGACCACAGATTATACCGGCCGTCCTTCGATTTGACTCACAGGGCGGCCGGTACAAGCCCGAGCGGTGCCTGAGCGTCACCGTCTCGGCAGGAACCGACCAAAAGGTCAGTTCGCTGGCCGGGCGGTATCAGATGTCGCCGTTGGCGGCACCGTTCATGATTTCCTGAATGACGTTCCATACCCGCAGGGCCTCCTTGCGCAACTCCGGAGGCAGTGTCTTGCCGCCGTAGATCATCATGTCAAGGCGCATGGTATGGAGCCAGAGCTTGCCCTTCTCGTCCTGCACCACGGCGATGCGACAAGGCATGAACGCGGTATAGACGTTGTTGTAGTCGGCCATCATCTTGCCGACACGGGCGTCACAGAAGGACAGGAAGGAGATATGGCGGTAGGGCTTGCCAGTAATGGCCTCGACCTGCTTGTAGAACGGTGCCTCGCCGACGAACAGGAAGTTTCTGGTCGTGGCTATGCTCTTCATCGAATCCTTCACATCCTCGACGCTGATACCATCCTTGACTGGCACCGAGAGAACCATGGCGTTGCCCGGATCCTTGGTGGCGAGCAGGGTCTCGGCGAACGCCTTGTAGGTGGGGATGATTTCGGAATCGAACTCGCTCAGCAAGGCCTTGGCTTTCATGTAGCCGCCGATCGTCAGGACGACAGCCACCAGGCCGATCACCGCCAGAGTATTGCGCAGAAACTGCATCGATTGTGCCTCCCCCTTTCTCCCGGCCGGGGGCCGGGAACACGAACATTCCCTCCCCCACTATAGGGGACATGCCGCCGTGATGCCAGCCGATGGTCGTGAATTTTGGGAGCCGGGCAAATCCCGGGGTAATCAGGTGAACTCGATCACCCTGGTTTGTTCATGCGCTCCCCCAGTCGCCTGGCACGGACTCTCCATCGGCATGATCCTCAATGCCACTCGACGCTGGGGGTGAAGATGTAGCCGATCCCCCGCACGGTTTGCACGATGCTGGGATGCATGGGATCGGCTTCGATCTTGCGGCGCAGACGCATGACCTGAATGTCGATGCTGCGGTCAAACGAGTCGCAGTCGAAGCCCCTGGAGTACTCTATGAGTTGATCCCGGCTCAGCACCCGGTTGGCATGATTCAGGAAAACTTCCAGCAGACGAAACTCGCCCGCGGTCAGCCTGACACTCTCACCGGAAGGGGACAGCAGACGAGAGGTGGAGAATTCCAGGCGCCAGCCGCCGAAGACACCGACCTTGCCGGGGGACTCGGAGACGGCCGGAGGAATGGCCCTCCGCAGCACCGCCCCGACCCGCGCAACCAGTTCGCGCACGCTGAAGGGTTTGGCGATGTAGTCGTCGGCCCCCATCTCAAGACCCACGACCCGGTCCATTTCGTCACCACGGCCGGTCAGCATGATAACCGGTACGCTCGACGTGGCCCGCAAGAACCGCATGAGGTCGAAACCGGACTCCCCCGGCAGGTTGACATCAAGAAGGATCAGGTTCACCTCGCGCTCGGCCAGGACGCGGCGCATGGCATCCCCGTCCGCGGCGGGAGTTGCCTCATAGCCGTGGGTGCCCAGGTATTCCACCAGAAATTCCGTCATCGACGCATCGTCGTCGACGACGAGGACATGCTTCTTCATCGCTCTCTCTGGCCCTCCCATCCTGCCCGTCCGGGTGGGCACCTGCACGTGACCTGGCAACTGGACGGGAAGGATAACATCAAAGAGGAGGGACGGCACATGGAATGGCTGGATTTTTCCGCGGAGCGCGGCTAAATGCCCTTATCGCATTCCCCGCGGCAAGGAAACGCCAAGTGCTGAATCTCAACGAAGTCATCGCCCAGGAATTGAATGTCCGCCCGCAGCAGGTAACGGCCACCGTGGCCCTGCTGGACGAGGGGGCAACGGTGCCCTTTATCGCCAGATACCGGAAAGAGGTGACGGGCGGTTTGGACGACACCCAGCTTCGTACCCTGGAAGAGCGCCTGCGCTATCTGCGGGAGTTGGAGGAGCGCCGCGCCGCCATCCTCAAGAGCATCGAGGAACAGGGCAAGATGACCCCGGAGCTGGCCCAGGCCCTGGCCCAGGCCGACAGCAAGGCAAGGCTTGAGGATCTCTATCTGCCCTACCGACCCAAGCGGCGCACCAAGGCGCAGATTGCCCGCGAAGCCGGACTGGAACCCCTGGCCAACGCACTGCTGGAAAATCCGGCCCTGGTCCCGGAGGAATCGGCACAGGCCTACGTGGACGCCGAAAAGGGCATCGCCGACGTCAAGGCGGCCCTGGACGGGGCCAGACAGATCCTGATGGAACGCTTTGCCGAGGACGCCGAGCTGGTCGGACGTCTGCGCGAATACGTGTGGGAAAACGGACGCCTGGTTTCGCTGGTGGCCGAGGGTAAGACCGAGCCCGGGGCCAAGTTCTCGGACTACTTCGATTACTCCGAATCCATCCGCCAAGTACCCTCCCACCGGGCCCTGGCGCTGTTCCGGGGTCGCAAGGAGGAAGTCCTGAACATCTCCCTGGTGCTGCCCGATTCGGACGACCCATCCGTCACCCTTGGCCCCTGCGAGGGACAGGTGGCGGCACGGTTCGACATCCGCAACCTGGGCCGCCCCGCCGATGCCTGGCTACTGGAAACGGCCCGGTGGGCGTGGCGGGCAAAAATCTCGCTGCACGTCGAACTGGACCTATGGGCCGCCTGTGGGACCTGGCGGAGGTAGAGGCCATCAACGTGTTTGCCGGCAATCTGCGGGATCTCCTGCTGGCGGCACCGGGAGGACAGCGACCGACCCTGGCCATCGACCCCGGCTTCCGCACCGGGGTCAAGGTGGCGGTTGTGGACGGCACCGGCAAGACCGTGGACACCACCACCCTCTACCCTCACGAGCCGCACAAGCGCTGGGACGAGGCCATTGCCACCCTGGCCGCGCTGGCCCTCCGACACAGGGTGGAACTGGTGGCCATCGGCAACGGCACCGCCTCGCGCGAGACCGATCGCCTGGTGACCGAACTTCTGCAACAGCATCCACAACTGAAACTGACCCGAGTAATGGTCTCGGAGGCCGGGGCCTCGGTCTATTCCGCCTCGGAAGTTGCCGCCAGGGAGTTTCCCGATCTGGATGTCACCCTGCGCGGGGCCGTGTCCATCGGCCGCAGGCTCCAGGACCCCCTGGCCGAACTGGTCAAGATCGATCCGCGTTCCATCGGCGTCGGCCAGTATCAGCACGATCTCGGCGAGGCCAAGCTGGGTCGCGCCCTGGACGCGGTGGTGGAAGACTGCGTGAATGCCGTCGGCGTGGACGTCAACACCGCCTCGGCCGCTCTGCTGGCACGGGTATCCGGGCTTGGACCGGCGCTGGCCCAGAACGTGGTGGCGTTCCGGGACACCAACGGCAGGTTTCGTCGTCGCGCCGACCTGAAGAACGTACCCCGGCTGGGACCGAAGGCGTTCGAGCAGGCGGCGGGCTTTCTGCGTATCGTCGGCGGGGACGACCCCCTCGACAACTCCTCGGTTCACCCGGAGGCCTATCCGGTGGTTCACCGTATCCTGGCCTCCACGAAAAAGGATGTGAAAAGCCTGATCGGAGCCACCTCGCTGCTGCGCTCACTGTCACCTCGGGATTTCATCGACGACAACTTCGGCATCCCGACCGTGGCCGACATCCTGAAGGAACTGGAGAAGCCCGGTCGCGACCCCAGGCCGGAGTTCCGCACCGCTGCTTTCAAGGAAGGTGTGGAGGAGATGAAACACCTTCAGCCCGGCATGGTGCTGGAAGGCGTGGTCACCAACGTCGCCAATTTCGGGGCTTTTGTCGATGTGGGGGTCCACCAGGATGGCCTGGTTCACATCTCGGCCCTGGCGAACAAGTTCGTCAAGGACCCCAGGGACGTGGTTCGTCCCGGCGACGTGGTAAAAGTCAAGGTGCTGGAGGTGGATCTGAAGCGCAAGCGCATCTCGCTTACCATGCGCCTGGACGAAACCCCGGCACCGAAGCGCCCGGAACCTTCCCCGGTGCCGGCGTCCCCCCGTTCCCGGACGGTCGAGACCGCCAGCCGCACGCAGCAGCCGCGCGGAGGTGCCTCCAAGCCGGCCAGAGCCGAAACCACGGCAAAGAAACCCTCGTCCGGCGAGAACCAGCCCCCCCTCAGTGGTGCCATGGCTGAGGCCTTCATGCGGGCCGGTCTTGGACTGGGCAAGAAGAAGAAGCGGTGATCCACTCTTCCCTGGACGGTCTTCGCCTCCTCGCGAAAGATCGGGTATACTGCCTCGCGCGGAGTGAAAGAAAACTGGGTGGGGTTTGAATCGCATGAGAACTTTTCTCCGGAGGATAGCTCTCTGGCTGCTGTGCTTTCTGTGGGTACAGGGTTCGGCAAAAGCAGACGAGGTAATCCGGGTCGGCGGGACGGGAGCCGGCACGGTCATCCTGCAACGGATGATCGAGAAGTACACGGAGACCCATCCGGAAGTCAGATTTACCGCCCTGATGCCGCCCCTTGGCTCCACCGGCGGCTTCAACGCCCTGATGGCCGGTGCCATTCACCTCGCCATTCTGTCGAAAAAGCCGGACCCGGCCAAATCCGGCGGAATTGCCGTCATACCCTGGATGACGACGCCATTCGTCCTGGTGGGCCGGGACATTCCCGACAACAGCAACCTGACCCGGGCGCAGGTTGCCGGAATACTGTCCGGGTCTCTGCTCCAGTGGCCGAACGGAAAGCCGATCCGCCTCGTGATGCGCTCGGAAGTCGAATCCGACACGAAACTCCTGGCAAGCCTGTCTCCGGCCATCGGGGAAGCCGTATCGCAGGCGCTGAAGCGAGCGGGCCTGACGCGGGCCGACCACGACATCGAAAACCAGCAGTATCTGGAGCGAACCCCCGGCGCGTTCGGAACCATGTCCCTGGTACAGATGCTGATGACCTCTCCGGACCTCAAAGCCCTCAGTCTCGACGGCGTGGTTCCTTCCCTGGACAATCTGCGGAACGGCAGTTATCCCCATGAAAAGAAATTCTATCTGATGCTCTCTCCCTCGGCCCCCGCCACGGCCCGCGATTTCGTGACGTTCCTGCAAGCGTCAAAGACACGGGAATACCTCGGCGAATTTGGGATGACCGCCCTGGAGAACTGACCCGTGCCCTTGCGCCGCCTGTTCCCAGTTTTCAGCCACGCGATCCTTGGCGGGCTGGCAATGCTTCCCGCCGTGATCTTTCTGATCTTCCAGTACGTCGAGCAAAAGGGTCTGGCGACACGCGACGCCGAGATTCAGGCTTTTCAGACGGATCTCACCATCTCGCGCAATCCTGAGGGGTGGCGCTACTCGACGGAGCGGATGATTTTCGGGTTCAGGAATCTCCAGCGTGAGGGCACCTTTTCCGTGCTCCGCGACAGCAGCAACAACGTCCTGCTTACCGTCGGAGATGTACCAGCGAGTTTTCGACTGGTCGCCAGCGCCCCGATTCATGATTTCGGGACACCGGTGGGGTGGGTTGACGTGGGGGTCGACCTGCGCCCCACCCTCTCGGCGGGCGCTCTCCTGGGCCTTGGCGGGCTGTTGGTCGGCTGGGGGAGCCTGGTCCTGATCCGCCGCCGGTACATCCTGCCCCTGGAGCGCGCCGAACGGATCAGAAGCGAGAACGAGAATCGGCTTGGGGATCTGGTCGAGATGTCGTCCGACTGGTTCTGGGAAACGGACCCGGACCATCGCTTCACCCTCGTTTCGGGAAAACTTGCGGACAAGAATCCGCAAAAATTGATCGGAAAACCCTATCGGAGCCTCCCCTGCGACTGGACGGAAGAACAATGGGAGGCGCATCTTTCCGTGGTTCATCGCCACGACCGTTACACGGTCGACTGTCCGGTATCCGTTGGGGGCTCTCCGCGCTGGTTCCTGCTCCAGGGAAAGCCCATCCACGACCCCCGGGGCCAATTCGCCGGCTACCGGGGAGTCGGACGCGACATCACCGAGCGAAAAATTGCGGAAATCGCCCTGCTCCAGGCCTCACAGGCAGCGGAAGCGGCCAGTCAGACCAAAAGTGAATTCCTCGCCAACATGAGTCACGAAATCCGTACCCCCATCAATGCGATCATGGGGCTGAGCGACCTTGGGCTGAATCTTCCGGATACAAGCCCGAAAGCTGCCGAATACCTTGCCAAGATCAACCATGCTTCCCATTCCCTGCTGCGAGTCATCAACGATATTCTGGATTTTTCAAAAATAGAGGCCGGAAAGATAGAAATAGAAATAAGTGAATTCAAATTACGGGACGTCTTTGATCACATTCTTGACCTATTGCGAACGAAGACGATTGGTAAGGACACAGAAATAATTCTGTCCATTTCACGAGAATGCCCACACACATTGCGCGGTGATTATTTTCGACTTGAACAGATTCTCATGAATCTCGTCAGCAACGCCATCAAATTCACGGAAAGAGGCGAGATTGAAATCAGGGTCGAAACCACCGAACAGAGCGACGACCGGATAGAATTGACCTTCTCGGTCCGGGATACGGGAATCGGCCTGAGCCCGGAACAGACGTCCAGAATGTTTTCTCCGTTCATGCAGGCCGACGGCTCCACGACCAGAAAATACGGCGGCACCGGTCTGGGGCTGGTCATCTGCAAACGTCTGACGGAACTGATGGACGGGCGCATCTGGGTGGAAAGCCAGCCCGGGCGGGGAAGCGTCTTCCACGTTACCCTCCCCTTCGGTTGGTGCCCCACCGATGACGACACGTTGGCCCTGCCCGAAGATCTGCGGGGCAGGAATGTTCTGCTGATCGATGATAACGAAGCGGCCCGGGCGGCGATCGGCGGTATGCTTGCCCTTTTCGGCTTCAGGGTCACCGAGGCTGCTTCCGGCGAGGAGGCACTGAACCGGATGGATGCGGAGGGACCGTTCCCGCTGGTGCTCCTGGATTGGCGGATGCCGACCTTGAGCGGCCTGGAACTGGCCCGACAGATTCGCCAGAGACCGTCGGCACGGAAAGAGGAGGAGGCGGAAACTTTTCCCCGGATCATCCTGATGACCGACGGCAACCCGGAAATTACCGACACGCGGCAGACCATACAGGCGACACTGGCCAAGCCGGTCAACTGTTCCTATCTGTTCGACACCATCATGGATGTCTTCGGCAGGAAGGGGGAGCGGGTCCGCCAGTCCCCCCTGATCGCCGATTTTTCCACCGTGCGGGACCGGATCGGCGGAGCCCACGTGCTCCTGGTGGAGGACAATGCCATCAATCAGCAGGTGGCGAAGGAAATTCTGGAATGGGTTGGACTGATCGTCACCGTCGCCGGCAATGGGGAGGAAGCGGTGCAAAAGGTGGAAGGGGCACCTTTCGACGCCGTCCTGATGGACGTCCAGATGCCGGTGATGGACGGCTACGTCGCCACACGCGCCATCCGCGAGGACTTCAAGGAACTGCCGATCCTCGCCATGACCGCCAACGCCCTGAAAGGGGATCGGGAGAAGTGCCTTGCGGCGGGGATGAACGACCACATCACCAAACCCATCGACAGAAGGCTCCTTTATGACACCCTGATGCGGTGGATTCCGCCTGCTAACCGCACCGTCGCCATACCAGCACGGATGCCGGTGGCACCCGATGCGGCCGGGCAGACCCTGCCGGAACTTGCCGGCATCGACGTGGTCGAGGGATTGAATCGGGTTAACGGCAATCGGAAGCACACCAACTAACACAGTAACTCCAAACTTATCACCAACACAAACATCAACTATCACACCAACAAATACAATCACCC
>JBKACM010000069.1:0-11114 GCA_046269335.1 Alphaproteobacteria bacterium
GGAGGCCAGATTGCTCAGCCTGCTTGCTGCCGTGGGCGAGCCGGTCGGCAACGCCGACTGGAGCCGTCTCCAGGGTGGAACGGGGTCCCGGGCCTCCGAGATGCCCCCGGTCGCGACATGGCATGCCCTGACCGAGGCGGCCAGGGAGGGCCGGGTCGGAGAGACGGCCTTGTTAGCGGTGTCGCTGCTTGCCGATCGTCCCCCGGGGGCGGTGGATCCGGTCGTGCTCCATCAGGCGATTGCCGCCTTGCGACTGGTTGGTCTGGAGACGGAGGGGCGGGCGCTGGCGCTGGAAGCCGCTCTGGCCGATGGTCTCTGAACCGGGACCGAAGCCCCGCGCCTTCGGGCCCAGCGGCCGGAAAGATGCGGGGGGTGGCTGGCGTCATGTGGAAAATTTCCTGGAGATGATGGCGTCCGAGCGCGGTGCCTCTCCCAGGACCCTGGAGGCCTATGGCCGGGATCTGGATGATTTCGTCGCATTCCTCGGGAAGGGGCGGGAGATTCATCGGGCGACGAGCGACGACATCCGGGCCTATCTTGCCCACCTGAGGCAGGCCGGGATGGCACCGCGCACTGCGGCGCGGCGGCTGTCCTGTCTGCGCCAGTACCACCTGTTCCTGATGGCCGAGGGGGTTCGGGCCGACGATCCCGGTTCGGTGATCGACGGCCCCCGTCTTGGCCGCCCCCTTCCCAAATATCTGTCCGAGGCGCAGGTGGAGGCGCTGATCGACGCCGCCCACGCGCGGGACGATCCGGAGGGATTGCGTCTGGCGGCCATGATGGAAATTCTGTACGCCACGGGACTGCGGGTGAGTGAACTGGTCTCCCTGCCGCTCTCCAGCGTGGCGCGGGACCAGCCGGTGCTGGTCGTGCGCGGCAAGGGCGACAAGGAGCGCATGGTACCGCTGTCGGAGCCGGCGCGGGACGCGATCAAGGCCTACCGCGCCGTCCGAGAGCCTTTTCTGGCCGGAAAACGCACGGAAAAGTGGCTGTTTCCTTCCTCCGCCGCGGAGGGACATCTGACCCGGGACGGGTTTGCCGGGATGCTCAAGGCGCTGGCCGTGAGGGCCAACGTTCCGCCTTCCATCGTTTCGCCCCATGTGCTGCGCCATTCCTTCGCCAGCCACCTTCTGGCCCACGATGCCGATCTGCGCAGCGTCCAGCAGATGTTGGGGCACGCCGACATCAGCAGTACCGAAATCTATACCCATGTTCTGGAGGATCGACTGAAGAGACTGGTCAACACCCGGCATCCTCTGGCCCGACGGGGCGGGGAGGGCGAATGACCGCGACGTTTCGGGTCAGGGAAATCTCTTGGGCCGAGTTTCATGGAGACTGTCTGCGCCTCGCGCGACGGGTCGAATTCGCCGGAAACTATCAGGGGATTGTTGCCGTCAGCCGTGGTGGCCTGGTTCCGGCTGCGGTCTTGGCGACATGCCTGGACATACGCAAGGTGGAGACGATTTCGGTGGCCAGTTACGAGGGTTCGAACCGTGGTGAGGTCCGCCTGCTGAAGGAAGCCCCTGCCGCCGGGGATGGCGAAGGCTGGCTGGTGGTGGACGACCTGGTGGACAGCGGGGCCACCGCACGCACCGTCCGTTCGCTGCTGCCCAGGGCACGCTATGTCGTAGTATACGCGAAGTCGGATGGAGAAGCCGTGGTGGACGACTACGGGGTTCTCGTCGAGCCTTCCGAATGGCTAAGGTTCCCGTGGGAGGGAAATCCTTCCGGCTGACAGTTGGAATTCATTATTACCGCGAGTTTTTATCCCTGATCAGGAACCCATGGGCGGAGTTTCGCGCGCGACTCGGGCGGCGACTCCGCTCGAATCGACGTTCCATCGCTCTCCTTCAAGCGGGTGGAATGTCTTCATGTCGTTATTTATCACCTGTTGTGAGCCTTGATTTCTGTAATATTGCTACAAAATCGACCAGAATCGTCGAATAGTGGTTTGACACCACATACCCTCCAGGGTTATAGCCGAAAACTGCACTTGCGATCTGGGGCGGAGCGGGGGGGACGAGATGGGCGTTCGGCGACCGGGTCCTGAAGGGACCGTCAGGGGGCTAGGCACTGCGGTCTTTTTCGTGGTCATGGTCGCGATTCTGGCAGGCGTGTCCGGCAAGGCCCACGCAGCCCGCGGCAAACTGGAACGTACCCACCTGGAGACTCCGGCCCCCGCCGCCGCGAAGGCGGAGAGCCCCAAGGAACCCACCCCGAAGGAAGAGGCCGCCACGGCGGAGATGGTGCCCGTGGACGGCGATGGCAAGCGTCTGGTACTGGAGAGAGGTGAAAATATTTTTACCCTGTTGCGACGCCAGGGCATCGCGTCGGAGGATATCACCGCCGCAACCCAGGCCGTCAGCGAGGCCTATGACATCCGCCGGATCCAGCCGGGGGACGCGGTCGTGGTGCAGCGGGGGCACGGGGGGAGGCGCGCGTCCGAGCTCCGGCTGATGGCGCTGCGGTTGGAGGTTCCGGACGTCCGTGGTCTGTCGGTGGTGCGCGGTGCCGACGGTCGTTTCGGTCGTCCCGCGGTGGGGCGGGTAACGTCGGCGCGGCTTTACCGTCGAACCCTGGAGGTTCATTCGGATCTCAAAAAAACGTTGGGGCACACTTCCCTGCCGTCCAGTGTTTCCCGCGATGTCCTGAGGGCTGTCCGGCTTGACCGCTCCTTTCGTTCCAAGCCTTCCAAGGGTAGCAGACTGACGGTCGTCTACGAGGTTTCCCACAAGCCCGCCGGTGGAGAGCCGACCCTGCGGTATGCCTCCTTGCAGAGTGGTGGGCGCCAGCATCGCCTGTATCGCTATCCTCTCGCCTCCTCGGAGGTTGCCTACCTCAACGAACAGGGGCAGGGGGTTGCCGTGGTGGAACTGGATACGCCCATTGGAACCCGGCCAGAGGTCAGCTCCGGCTGGGGGTGGCGAGTCCATCCGGTGCTGGGGCGGAAAAAATTTCACAAAGGGGTTGATTTCCGGGCTCCGCGTGGGACGCCGGCCCTGGCGGCAGCCGATGGCGTGGTAGATGATATCGGCTGGCGTGGCAACTATGGTCTGTACGTCCGCATTCGTCACGGGGCCGGTCTGTCCACGGCCTACGCCCATCTCGATCGCTTCGCCGCTTCCCTGCACAAGGGGACGACGGTGACGAAGGGGCAGCCCGTGGGCTATGTGGGGACGACCGGCCTGGCGACCGGTCCGCACCTGTATTACGAGGTCCTGGTGGGTAATCGCCGTGTCAATCCGATGAAGAATGATGGACTGGCGGTCCCTGTGAAATTGCAGGACGGGGACCTGGCGAAGTTCAAGCGTTATGTCCAATCCACGGATCACGTAGTCGGGGATTGACGGTGGGGAGTGGTCGTCCCCGGCATTTTTTCCTGTTTCCGCTTCTCCTGGTGCTGACGTTGGTGCTGACGGCGTCGGGGAGCTTGGCGCGGCCCGCGGCTCCGGTTGCCGAACTCTCCTGGAAGACCTACGTCAACTCGCGTTACGGATACAGTCTCTGCTATCCGGAGGGTGTTTTCGTGCCGCAGGGAGAGTCGGCCAACAGCGATGGTCAAAGTTTTTTAGCAAAGGACGGGGCGCGGCTGATCGTCTACGGCACGCACAATGTGCTGTCGCGGACTCTGGAGGATCAAAAGGGTGAGGCGGAGTCAAGACTTGTTGAAGATTCCGGAAAGATAACGTACCGTGTTCTAAGGAAATCGTGGTTCGCAATTTCGGGAGAATCGAAAGACCATATATTCTATGTGAGAACTCACAAGGTCCAGGACGATTATATTTCATTTGAATTGTTCTACAATGCATCGCTGGCCGCTTTGTACGATAAAATTGTTGATAGGATGTCGTCGTGTTTCGTGTCCCTGCCGAGATGACGGGTGAGCCGCGGTGGAGCGTTCGATACTGAAGGTCATAGCGGACAACGTGCCCGCCTTGATCGGTTGCTGGGATAGGGATCTTCTCTGCCAGTTCGCGAACAGGACCTACGAGGATTGGTTCGGTCTTTCCCCGGACGTCGTTGTTGGGAAGCACATTTCCCTTGTTCTCGGCGAGAATTTATTCGAAAGAAATATCCCCTATATCGAGAAAGCATTGCGGGGGGAACGGCAACAGTTCGAGCGAGAAATTCCGAAAATAAATGGGGACGTGGTGAGTGCAATTATTCACTACATCCCGCATCACGTCGACAATATGCCTGCCGGCTTTTTTGTCATCGCTTTCGACGTCACGGAACTGAAAAATGCCAAGGAAGCGCTGGAGGCTGTCTACCGCTTCCAGGATACGGTTCTGAACAGTACTCAGGCGTCGATCATTGCCACCGATGTTGATGGCGTGATTACGCTGTTCAATGCCGGTGCGGAAGCGATGCTGGGGTTCTCGAAAGAGGAGATGATCGGCAGGCAGACACCTGCTCTTTTTCATGACCCAGGGGAAGTTGCCCAGAGGGCCGCGCAGATCGGCGAGGAGACCGGGACCGAGATCGAGCCTGGGTTTGAGGTGTTTGTCTTTGCCGCCCGGCAGGGAGAGATATGCGAGCACGAGTGGACCTACATCCGCAAGAATGGGCACCGGTTGCCGGTCCTGCTTTCGGTCTCCGCGCTTCGGGATGGGCGCGGCGGGTTGACGGGATTTCTGGGGGTTGCACGCGACATATCGGCGGATAAAAAGGCCGAGGCGGAGATGTTGCTGGCAGCCAGCGTGTTCCACAACACCGCCGAAGGCATCCTGATTTCCGATCCCGATGTACGCACGATTGCCGTAAATCCCGCCTTCACCGAAATCACCGGTTATACCGCCGAGGAGGCCGTCGGCAAAACGCCGCGTATTTTGAAATCGGATCGTCAGGACAAGACGTTCTACCGGAACATGTGGGAAAGCCTTCTCTTGAAGGGCCGGTGGCAGGGCGAGATATGGAACCGCCGCAAGGATGGGGAGGCCTTTCTGGCCTGGGAGACCATCTCGGTGGTTCGCGATGACAAGGGTCAGATTCTACGTTTTGTTTCGGTCTTCAACGACATTACCGAATTGCACCGCAAGGACGAGCATATCCGTCACCAGGCCTATCATGACGCCCTGACTGGTCTTCCGAACCGGCAACTGCTCCTGGATCGTCTGGGCCTCGCCATTGAACGGGCCCGGCGGGAGGGAGGGCAGCTTGCCGTTCTTTTCATCGATCTGGACCGTTTCAAGATCGTCAACGACAGTCTCGGGCACGATGTCGGGGATATGCTGCTGATCCAGATCAGCGCCTGGCTCCAGCAGTGCGTCAGCCGGAGCGACACGATCGCCCGTCTTGGCGGGGATGAATTTATCGTTGTTCTTTCCGATTTTGCCTCCAGTGGAGAGGTTGCCGAGGTAGCCGAGAGAATCGTCGCCCAATTGTCCCAGCCCATGCACCTGAAAGGCCACGAGGTTCGTGTCGGAGCGAGCATCGGGATCGCCATGTTTCCCCAGGACGGGAATGACGTCGTGGCCCTGATGCAAAATGCCGATGTTGCCATGTACCGGTCGAAATCGGCCGGTCGCGACACGTTCCATTTCTTCGACAACAGCATGAATTCCCGGGCCATCGATCGGTTGCAGATGGAGGCGGACCTGCGGCATGCGGTGGAGAACGGGGAGCTTGAGCTTTATTACCAGCCCAAGATCAACATCGATCAGGGTCACCTGGATGGGGCGGAGGCACTTCTTCGCTGGAATCACCCAAAGCGGGGTTTCGTTTCCCCCGACCGCTTCATACCTCTGGCCGAGGAGACGGGGCTTATCCTTTCCATCGGCAACTGGGTGATTTCGGAGGCCTGCCGTCAGATACGTTCCTGGCGGAATGCCGGGCTGACACCCCCCCGCATTGCCGTCAATCTTTCCGCCCGTCAGTTTCAGGACCCGTCGCTGCCGGACCGATTGCGGGACAGCCTGTCGCGAGCCGGTCTGGAGGCAAGCGCGCTGGAGGTGGAACTGACGGAGTCGGCGGTGATGCGCGATCCGCAAAAGGCGGTGGCAATGATGGAGTGCCTCAACCAGATGGGGGTTCGGATTTCGGTGGACGATTTCGGAACCGGCTATTCCAGTCTGGCCTATCTGCGGCGTTTTCCCATCGGTGTCATGAAAATTGACCGCTCCTTCGTTACCGATTTCGCGAACAATCCCGAGGATGCGGCAATCGTCAGGATGATCATCGCCCTGGGCCGGACGCTGGATCTTGAAATCGTCGCCGAGGGAGTGGAGACGGAGGCGCAACTCGCTTTCTTGAAGGAATGCGGCTGCACGACGGCGCAGGGATATTTCCATAGCCGCCCTCTTTCCGCCCAGGCCTTCATCGCATGGGCGAAGGCCAGAGCGGTTTCGGAGCCGACGCAGCAGCAATGGATCATTTGAGCGTACCGTCTGGGCATATCTTGACCCACTACACTACACATTGAACAGGAAATGCATCACATCCCCGTCCTGCACCACGTATTCCTTGCCTTCTGAACGCATCTTCCCGGCTTCCTTGGCTCCCTGTTCGCCACCACAGGCGACGAAGTCGGCATAGGCGATGGTCTCGGCGCGGATGAAACCCTTTTCAAAGTCGGTATGGATCACCCCCGCCGCCTCCGGTCCCTTGGCCCCGTGGCGGACCGTCCAGGCCCTGGCCTCCTTTGGACCGACAGTGAAAAAGGTAATGAGGTCCAACAGACCGTACCCGGCCCGGATCACCCGCACCAGACCCGTCTCCTCAAGATCCAGGGTGTCCAGAAACTCGCGCTGCTCCGCCGGATCATCGAGTTGGGCCAGTTCGGCCTCGATGGCGGCGGATATCACCACCGAGGCGGCTCCCTCCAGGGCGGCCCGTTCGGCCACCCGGCGGGAGAGAGAATTGCCGGTGGCGGCCGAGGCTTCCTCCACATTGCATACGTACAGCTTCGGCTTGGCGGTCAGCAGAAACAGCTGTCTCAATATCCGTTTCTGCTCCGGCTCGGCCAGGCGGACGCTTCGTGCCGGCTTGCCGGCCCGCAGCGCCTCCAGCACCGGCTCAATCACCGCGATCTGGTCACGGGAATCCTTGTCGCCACCCTTGGCCTTCTTGGCGATACCGACGGCGCGTCGTTCCAGACTGTCAAGATCGGCCAGCATCAGTTCCGTTTCGATGGTATCGGCGTCGCGGACCGGATCTACCGAGCCCTCCACATGGGTGATGTCGTCATCCTGGAAACAGCGCAGAACCTCTACGATGGCGTCGCACTCGCGAATGTTGGCCAGGAACTGGTTGCCAAGCCCCTCTCCCCGGCTGGCCCCCCGTACCAGTCCGGCAATATCCACGAACTCAAGCTGGGTGGGGATCTCCTTGGCGGACTTGCCGATTCGCACCAGGGTGTCCAGGCGTGGATCGGGCACCCCGACCCGGCCGACGTTGGGCTCGATGGTGCAGAAGGGATAATTGGCGGCCTGCGCCGCCGCCGTCGCCGTCAGGGCGTTGAAAAGCGTGGATTTGCCGACATTGGGCAAACCGACGATACCACAGTTGAACCCCATGATAATTTCCTACGGTCATACGCAGGCTGGAAAATTCCGGCCCGCTGCGTTCAATCGTCACGCAGGCTCACGCCGCAGGAGCGGCGGCCCGTGGTCACGGGCTCCAAAGCCACGAGAAATCAACTCGTGGCTTTGGTGTCCGGAAACAACCTCTTGAGCCCCTCCGGGGAGGCATCGCACACGCCGCGCTCGGTAATCAGGCCGGTAACATAACGGGCCGGCGTCACGTCAAAGGCATAATTGGCAACCGGGCTATTCTTCGGCATGATCCCCACGGTCACCACCTTGCCGGCGGCATCCACCCCGGAAATGCGGGAGACCTCGCCTCCGTCCCGCTGCTCGATGGGAATCTCGGCCACGCCATCGGAGAGGGTCCAGTCGATGGTGGGGCTGGGCAAGGCCACGTAGAACGGTACCCCATTGTCGTGGGCCGCCAGGGCCTTCAGGTAGGTGCCGATCTTGTTGCAGACATCGCCCCGGGAGGTGGTGCGATCGGTGCCGACGATGCACATGTCCACCTTGCCGTGCTGCATCAGGTGCCCACCGACATTGTCGGCGATCACGGTGTGCGGCACTCCGTGCTGACCCAGCTCCCAGGCGGTCAGGTTGGCCCCCTGGTTGCGGGGCCTGGTCTCGTCCACCCACACATGGACCGGAATTTCTTCGTCATGGGCCCGATAGATGGGAGCCAGCGCCGTCCCCCAATCGACGGTGGCAAGCCAGCCGGCATTGCAGTGGGTCAGGATATTGAGAGCCCGCCGCCTTCCCAGACTCTCCCAACGATCCTGAATCAGGGCCAGTCCGTTATCGCCGATGGCACGGTTGATGGCCACGTCCTCCTCGCACAAGGCCGCCGCGCGGCGGTAGGCGGCGGCGGTCCGCGCCTCCGCCGGCAGTGGCTGCAACACCCCCCGCATCTCGTTCAGAGCCCAGCGCAGGTTGACGGCGGTAGGCCTGGTCTCCAGCAAGGTCGCATAGGCGCGATCCAGCGAGGCGTCGGAAGGATCGGCATGCATGGCCAGGCACATGCCATAGGCCGCGGTGGCACCGATCAGAGGAGCCCCACGCACCAGCATGTCCATGATGGCGTGAGCGGTTTCCGCCACCGTTTCCAGCCGCACCGTGACAAAGGCATGGGGCAACAGCGTCTGATCGATGATTTCCACCGCCCAGCCGTCATTTGCCAGCCAGATGGTGCGTTGAGGTTTGCCGTCCACGTTCATGGAAATCTCCCCGGTGGATTACTTCCCGCCGATCCTGGTGTAACGAGCGATCTGAACGAACTGCCAGTCGCGATGAAAGGCGATGAACCTGCGTACATCCGCTGGCTTGCCCTCCACGAGGACCCGACCTTCGCGGTTCTGGATCGAAACCCCATACTTGGCGGCTTCCCTCTGGCTGGCGGTGAGCAGGGAGCCATCACGAACCGGCTCGAACCACTGCTCGAACGCGGCGCGACCGCTGTCATCGGGCAGCGGGTGCCCCGGCGGCACCGCCAGCAGCAACTCGAAATTCCCCGCCGTGATTCGGACAAAGCCGATGTCATAGCCGTCGGCGACCAGGGCCATAGGTCCCAAGGCCATCTGGGCCACGAAAATATCGTCGCGAAGTTTGCGAAAACGGGTGCTGCCACTGTCCTCGTCGTCGGAAATCGCCACCAGAAAATCATTGCCGTTGGAAGAAGGCTTGAACCGCAGAAGATCCTTTTCGTAGGGATCCTCGGCCATATGGTTGAATTCGCTCTGATACGTGCCGGCAAGACCTGGCAAGGAGGCGGCATCCCCGGACAGAACGATCTCGGTCACGGTCCGATAACAGCCGGAGAGAGACAGCACCGCCAGAACCAGCAGCAGCAGCGGTACGATCGGAGGGAACAGTCGACGCGAGAACATCCAGGATCAACCTCGGCTCAGCACCCGGCCGGCCACGGCGTCGAGACGGCGGACCATCGCCGGGTCGCGGGCCTCGCGATGGGTGATGACGGCGTGATCCAGGGCGGTGTGACAGCCATGGGGACACGATCCCGCCCGGTGTCGCAGCTTCGGGGCCACCGCCTTGATCAGGGAACGGGCCATGGCCGCGTTCTCTATCACCACCTTGACCACCGCCTCCACCGACACATGGTCATGGTCCGGATGCCAGCAGTCGAAATCGGTGACCATGGCGACGGTGGCGTAACATATCTCGGCCTCACGGGCGAGCTTGGCCTCCGGCATGTTGGTCATGCCGATCACATCGCACCCCCACGAACGGTAAAGCAGAGACTCTCCCAGTGTGGAGAACTGCGGCCCTTCCATGACCAGGTAGGTACCGCCGCGCTGGTAGGGAATGGACAGTTCCCGAACCGCCGCTTCCAGAGCGTCGCCCAACCGGCCGCATACCGGATGCCCCAGAGAGACGTGAGCAACCAGACCGGTCCCGAAAAAACTCTTCTCGCGGGCGAAGGTGCGGTCGATGAACTGGTCACAGAGGACGAAGGTCCCGGGGCTCAGGTTTTCCTTCAGCGAACCGACGGCGGAGACGGAAATGATTTCGGTCACCCCGGCCCGCTTCATGGCGTCGATGTTGGCGCGGAAATTGACCTCGGTCGGAGGTATCCGGTGCCCCCGCCCATGCCGGGGCAGGAACACCAGGGGCTGGCCGTCCAGTTCACCGAACAGCAGGGCGTCGGAGGGAGAACCGAACGAAGACGCGACCACGCGCCACTCGGTATTGGTGAGGCCATCCACGTCATAGACGCCACTGCCGCCAATGATGCCCAGAACCGGCCTGGTATCGCCACCCATCATGCCCCCCTCAATGCTTTTCTGTACCATCCGCCAGCGCGCGAAGCTCCCCCGATATCCGCTCCATCACCCCGGCCCAATCCCCCCGCCTGGTCTGTCGGAACAGACGGAGGGTGGGATACCACGGGCTGTCCTCCCGGTTCTCCAGCCATCGCCAGTCGGGCGCGAACGGCAGCAGCAGCCAGACCGGACGCCCCAGGGCCCCGGCAAGATGCGCCACCGCCGTATCGACGGAGATGACCAGATCCAGGCTGGCAATCGCCGCCGCAGTATCGGCAAAATCGGTCAGCAGAGGTCCGCAGTCCAAAGTCTCGGCCCGACCATCGGCGGCAACGGCAAACGCCGCCCGATCGTCGTCGTTGACGTCGGTTTGCAGGAAGAACCACTTCGTCCCCGGAACCTCGAACAGAGCGGCGATGACCGAGGCGGCGATGGAACGCATCCGGTCCTCCCGGTGGGTCGGATCGCCACGCCAGGTCAGACCGATCTTGAGCCCGGAGAAGGGCCGCAACCGTTCCCGCCAAGCCGCCGCCAGATCCGGCCTCGGGTGCAGGTAGGGAATCCCGGAGGGAACGGTGGACAAATCCGTACCCAGGAAATGGGGAAGACTGAGCATGGGCACATGACAGTCGAAGTGCGGCAGGGTCGTGGCCCCATGGGGCAGTACCTGATCGATTTCCGGCATGCCCTGGAACAGACGGGCCAGAGAGGGCTTGCAGGCAACGATGACCCTGGCCGCCCGCTGTTTCATCTCCCGCACATAGCGCACGAACTGGATGGTATCGCCGGCCCCCTGTTCGGCCTGCAACAGGAT
>JBKACM010000006.1:0-26844 GCA_046269335.1 Alphaproteobacteria bacterium
CCGTGGACGAACTGGTGGAGATGCTGGGTGCCGATGCCGTGACGCCAGAGGAGGCGGGCCGGATCATCATGGCGGCTCGTGCCCACTGGTTCGGCGATGCCGGGGCGGACGATGCGGAAAAAGGCGCGTGAGGGGGAGGGGTGTCCATCCCAGGAAGTGCGGACGGGCGGGCCGGGCGGGTTGGAACCCTCCGAGGATTCGGGGGACCGCAGGCGTCGCTGTATCGTCACTGGACAGACACGTTCCCCGGAGGAGATGATACGTTTCGTTCTGGGTCCGGGGGAGGAGGTATTCCCCGATGTTGCCGGCAGACTGCCCGGGCGGGGATTTTGGTTGAGTGCCGGGCGCGATATGGTAGAAACGGCACGAGTGAAGAAGCAGTTCTCCAGGGCCGCCCGGCGGGCGGTGGTCGTGCCGGTCGATCTGGCGGAACGGGTGGAGCGGCTGCTTTTGCGCCGTTGCCTGGATTTTCTGGGCCTGGCGAGACGGGCCGGTCTGGTGGTTGCCGGATACGAGAAGGTGCGAGCCCTGTTGCGGTCGGGGCACGTGTCGGTGCTGTTGGAAGCCAGGGACGGGGCTCCTGGCGGTCGTGACAAGATCCGCAGATTGGGAGACGGCATTCCGGTGGTAGGCCTGTTCAGCGGCTCGGAACTGGGCGAGGCGCTGGGGCGGGAAGCGGCCGTGCATGTGGCGGTGAGGCCCGGACATGTGGCCGATGTCCTGTGGCGGGAGGTGGTGCGGCTCGGGCGTTATCGCGGGCGGGGAATGCTGGGGGGCGAGCCAGATTCCGCGGAAGAAAGGCAAAGCTAGACCGATATGAACGAAAAAGACCAGAAGTTGTCCTTGCCGCCCCGTGGGCGCCTGGAGTTGAAGAAGACGGTGGATGGCGGGCAGGTTCGCCAGAGCTTTTCCCATGGCAGATCCAAGGTGGTTGCCGTCGAGGTGCGCAAGAAGCGCAGCTACACCCCCACGAATCTGCCGCAAACCGAGCAGAAGGGTGAGCATCCCCTGGAAGGGCCCGGCCACGAGGACCCGTCGGGCCATCCGGAGGCCGCGAGTGACCTCACTTCCCAGGAGAAGGCGCACCGTTTGCGCGCCCTCCAGGAGGCGCACCGGGTCGATGAGGAGGCGGCACGGCACAGGCACGAGGAAGATGAGCGGGCGCGTGTGGTCCGTTCGGAGGCTCGGGCGCAACCGATGGACGCGGCTTCGTCGGAGGAATCTCTCTCCAGCGATGCCGAACGGGCTGCTTCCGGGGATCGTGACTCCGTCCCGGAACCCTCGGCCGTGGGGATCCCGGTTGCGGCTTCCGCGCCTGTTCCGGCGGATCCGGTTTCTGCCGCGGCGTCGGTTTCGGTGCCTCCCCCGGTGTCGGCATCGGTGGGATCCGAGCCAGGACCGGGTGGCGAGGCCGGGGTAGAGATTTCTCCGGAGTCGCACACGGCTGCGCAAGCGCAGACACCGGTGTCCCGGGGGACGCCTCACGGCGTGGCGGGTGCGGCGACGACCGTTGCACCTGCGGTGATGGAGGATGAAGAAGCCGAGCGCAGGAAGGGCCCGGGTAGTCGGCCCGTGCCGGCCAAAGTGCCTTCGAAGCGTTCGGAGCCAAGACGCCGGGCTGGCAAGCTGACCATCACCGCCGCTTTGGAGGGGGATGACCGATCCGAGCGCGGGCGTTCCATCGCCGCGTTGCGACGGGCCCAGGACAAGGAGCGCCGCAAGCTGCAAATGCAGCAGAAGTCCCTGGAAAAGGTGGTGCGCGAGGTGATCATCCCGGAAACCATCACGGTCCAGGAACTGGCCAACCGCATGGCCGAGCGCGGGGCGAACGTCATCAAGGTGCTGATGCGCATGGGGGTGATGGCCACCATCAACCAGGTGATCGACGCCGACACCGCCGAACTGGTGGTGGCGGAGTTCGGCCACAATATGAAGCGCGTGGCCGATGCCGACGTGGAAGACGGCCTGAAGGGTGCCGAGGACACGATCGAATGGATGCGGCCCCGTCCGCCGGTGGTCACCATCATGGGGCATGTGGACCATGGCAAGACCTCGCTCCTGGATGCTCTGCGACAGACCGACGTGGTCTCGGGCGAGGCCGGCGGCATCACCCAGCATATCGGTGCCTACCAGGTGACCATGCCGACCGGCGGCAAGATCACCTTCATCGACACGCCCGGTCATGAGGCCTTCACCTCCATGCGGGCCCGTGGTGCGAGGGTCACGGACATCGTCGTCCTGGTGGTGGCGGCCGACGACGGCATCATGCCGCAGACGGTGGAGGCGATCCGCCACGCCCGTGCCGCCGAGGTGCCGATCATCGTCGCCATCAACAAGATCGACAAGCCGGAGGCTGATCCTGAGCGCGTTCGCAACGATCTGTTGCAGCAGTCGGTTGTTCTGGAAAGCCACGGCGGTGAAGTTCTCAGCGTCGAGGTCTCGGCCAAGAAGAAGATCAATCTGGACCGGTTGGAGGAAACCATCCTCCTGCAGTCGGAAATTCTGGACCTGCGCGCCAATCCGGATCGTCCCGCCGAAGGTACGGTGATCGAGGCCCGCATGGAGAAGGGGCGGGGTTCGGTGGCCACTATCCTGGTGCAACGGGGGACGTTGCGGACGGGAGATGTTTTCGTGGCCGGCAAGGAATGGGGGCGGGTTCGCGCCCTGCTGGATGACCGCGGCAACCGGGTGGAGGAGGCCGGGCCGTCGATGCCGGTGGAGATTCTGGGCTTCCAGGACACCCCCGATGCCGGTGACGACTTCATCGTGGTCGGGGACGAAGCCAAGGCGCGGGAAGTGGCCGGGTATCGTCAGCGCAAGCAGCGGGAGGCCATGCATGTCCAGAGTGCTCGCGGCACCCTGGAGCAGATGTTCGCCCGGATTCAGGCCGGTGAGGCCAAGGAACTGCCGGTGGTGGTCAAGGGTGACGTTCAGGGTTCGGTGGAGGCGTTGATCGGTACCCTGGGCCGGCTCGGCTCCAGCGAGGTCAAGGTCCGCGTCCTGCACTCGGCGGTCGGAGCCATCAACGAGTCTGATGTGACCCTGGCCAAGGCTTCCGGAGCCCTGATCATCGGCTTCAACGTGCGCGCCAATCCGCAGGCGCGGGAAATGGCCCGGCGGGATGGGGTTGATATCCGCTACTACTCGATCATCTACAACGTCGCCGACGACATCCGGATGGCGCTGTCGGGGATGCTGGGGCCGACGTTCCGGGAAAAATTCCTGGGCTATGCCGAAATCCGTGCAGTCTACAACATCACCAAGGTTGGCAAGGTCGCGGGCTGCATGGTGACCGAGGGCGTGGTCCGGCGCGGGGCCAAGGTGCGGCTCCTGCGGGACAACGTGGTCATTCACGAGGGCAGCCTGGCGCAACTCAAGCGGTTCAAGGAGGATGCCAAGGAGGTGCGCTCCGGTTTCGACTGCGGCATGTCCTTCGAGAACTATCACGACATTCAGGAGATGGATGTCATCGAGTGCTTCGAGTTGGAAGAAGTCGCTACCGTCCTGGCGTAGCGGCGCGGGCCCTGTAGGAGTGTTGCCATGTCCAGAGGGGCGGGGAAACCTCCCAGCCAGCGCCAGCTCCGCGTCGGGGAGGAGCTGCGTCATGCCCTGGCGCAGGTGATGGAGCGGACCGAGTTTCGTGACCCGGCCCTGGAGGGCGTTGTCGTGACGGTGACCGAGGTCAGGGTCAGTCCCGACCTGCGCAATGCGACCGCCTTCGTGCTTCCTCTGGGTGGGGGCGATGTCGGTGCCGTGGTGGAGGGGTTGCGACGGGTCAAGTCCTTCCTGCGTCGGGAGATTACCCAGGCAGTCCGGTTGCAGTACCTGCCCGATCTCAGCTTCGAGGCCGATCACAGTTTTGAACAGGCCCGACATATCGAGGCGTTGCTGCGCAGCCCAGCCGTCCGCCGCGACGTGGTCGCGGAGGACTGATAGCTGCGATCCGCGCCCGGTCCCTCTTCACCACCATCCCTCGGTTTCATCCTCCTCACGACAGGTCACGACAAGTCATGGCACGCAATCGACGCGGTAAACCGATTCATGGCTGGATCGCCATCGACAAACCCATCGGTATGACCTCGGCCCGGGTGGTGGCCCAGGTCAAGCGTCTCACCGGTGCGGCCAAGGTTGGTCATGGCGGCACCCTGGATCCGCTGGCGACCGGAGTGTTGCCTATCGCCTGTGGTGAGGCGACCAAGACCGTCAGCTATGTCATGGACGGCATCAAGACCTACCGCTTTCGCGTCCGTTGGGGTGAGGCGCGGGATACCGACGATGCGGAAGGCACCGTGGTCGATGCTTCGGACGTCCGCCCTTCCGAGGCGGCCATCCGCTCGGCCCTGCCTGCCTTTATCGGCGAGATCGAACAGGTGCCGCCATTGTTCTCGGCCATCAAGATCAACGGCGAGCGCGCCTACGATCTGGCCCGGGCGGGGACGCCACCGGAAATGACTCCCCGCCGGGTTACCATTCATGGCTACGAGCTGGAGGGCATTCCGGATGCGGATTATGCCGATTTTCGCGTTGTATCGGGCAAGGGAGCCTACATTCGGGCTCTGGCCCGGGATCTGGCCCGCTCCCTTGGCACCTTCGGCCACATCCATACCCTGAGACGGACGGCGGTCGGTCCCTTTGACGAGGATCACGCGATTCCGCTGGATAAACTGGAATCCCTTGTGCATACTGCGCCCGCCTATGATTACCTGCTTCCGGTCGCGACGGCGCTGGACGACATCCCGGCGCTCGCCATGACCGAAGCCGAGGCCCACGATCTTTCCCGGGGCCAGACCGTCTCGCTGTCGCGGCTGGTTGATCCGGGTCGGCCGAGTTCGTTCGGTGCGGGCGTTACCGTGCGTGTTATGGCCGGGGGAAGGGTGGTGGCGTTGGCGCGTATAGAGGGCGGCGTGGTTCACCCTCTGCGCATACTCAATCTGTGACGTCTGGGAGAAAACGATGTCGATTACGCCAGAGCGCAAGCAGGCGCTTATCGCCGAATATGCCACCAAAGCCGGGGATACCGGCTCCCCTGAGGTTCAGATCGCGATCCTGAGTGAGCGCATCAGAAATCTCACGGAACACCTGAAGACGCACAAGAAGGATTTTCACTCGCGTCGTGGGCTCCTGATCATGGTTGGGCAGCGTCGTCGCATGCTCGACTACGTGAAGAGCAAGGAAAGCGCGCGCTACGAGAGCCTGATTTCACGTCTGGGATTGCGCAAGTAGCAAGTTTTTCAGGGGGGAGGGGGCTTGCCTGTGGCGAAGGTTCACGGGCGAGCGCGTCGTCCGTTCTGTCCGTGGTATGATGCGAAAGAGGATATCGCGAAGTTCGTTGTGGCCCGTCGGGGGCCATGCCGGTGAGTCCGTCCGGTCCAGATATCGGGGCTCCAGCGCGTTTGCGCACCGGTCCGTGTTGGGAAGGGAAAGTTGAGAATGTCCATGTTCAAAGTGTTCCGCAGGGAAATCGAGTGGGGCGGACGCAAGTTGGTGCTTGAGACTGGGAAAATTGCGCGACAGGCTCATGGAGCCGTGCTCGCCACCTATGGGGAAACGACCGTGCTGTGCACCGTGGTCGCGGAAAAATCGGCCCGTCCGGGCATCGATTTCTTTCCCCTGACCTGCAATTATCAGGAAAAGGCCTATGCCGCCGGTAAGATTCCGGGCGGTTTTTTTCGTCGCGAGGGGGGACGCAGTGATCGCGAAACCCTGGTGTCGCGACTGATCGACCGGCCGATACGGCCGTTGTTCGTCGATGGCTTTCGCAACGAAACCCAGGTGATCGCCACGGTCCTGTCCCATGACATGGAAAACGATCCGGATATCGTCAGCATGATCGCCGCATCGGCGGCCCTGACCATTTCCGGCCTGCCGTTCCAGGGACCGGTGGCGGCCGCTCGTGTCGGCTACGCCAAGGGCCAGTACGTGCTGAACCCTCTCATCGACGACATGAAGGCCTCGGAACTGGACCTCGTGGTGGCCGGCACCAGCGAGGGCGTGCTGATGGTCGAGTCCATGGCCAAGGAGTTGTCGGAAGAGGTGATGCTCGGGGCCGTGACCTTTGGTCACGATGGCTTCCAGCCGGTGATCAACGCCATCATTTCTCTGGCCGAGGAGTGTGCCAAGGAGGCTTGGCCGGTGCCTGAAACCCCGGCTGAGGCGGCGCAGGTGCGGGAGAAACTGGTTGCTGCCGGCATCGTGGAGAATCTGGCCGAGGCTTACCGCGTGGTGGTCAAGCAGGACCGCTACAAGAAGGTGGACGAGGTCAAGGAGAAGGCGGTCGCTCTGCTGGCCGGCAACGACGCCGAGAAGGCTGTCGCCGGGCAGGTCCTGAAGGAGCTGGAAAGCGAGGTCGTGCGCGGCAACATCCTCAAGACCGGCGTGCGTATCGACGGTCGCGATACCCGTACCGTGCGACCCATCGAGTGCGATGTTCATGTTCTGCCTCGCGCCCACGGTTCGGCCCTGTTCACCCGGGGTGAGACCCAGGCCCTGGCCGTGGTCACTCTCGGCACCAGCCAGGACGAGCAGATTATCGACGTGCTGGAGGGGGAGTATCGCGAGCCGTTCATGCTGCAATACAACTTCCCGCCGTTTTCCGTGGGCGAAACCGGCCGCATCGGTGCGCCGGGCCGGCGTGAGGTCGGCCATGGCAAACTGGCCTGGCGGGCCCTGAAGCGGATTCTTCCCAAGAAGGAAGACTTTCCCTATACCATCCGCGTGGTGTCCGAAATCACCGAGTCCAACGGTTCCTCGTCCATGGCCACGGTCTGCGGTGCCTCCCTGGCGCTGATGGATGCGGGGGTTCCCCTGCCGCAGCCGGTGGCGGGCATTGCCATGGGCTTGATCAAGGAGGGCGATCAGTTCGCGGTGTTGTCGGACATCCTGGGCGACGAGGATCACCTCGGCGACATGGACTTCAAGGTGGCCGGTACCCAGTCCGGCGTGACCTCGTTGCAGATGGATATCAAGATCACCTCCATCACCCGCGAGATCATGGAGATTGCCCTGCGTCAGGCCCGGGAAGGCCGGATCCACATTCTGGGCGAGATGGCCCGGGCCCTGTCCGGGGCCCGCGATGACGTCAGCACTACCGCACCGAAGATCACGGTCATCAACATCCCCAAGGAGAAGATCCGCGACGTGATCGGCCAGGGGGGCAAGGTGATCCGGGAAATCTGCGAAACCACCGGTGCCAAGGTCGATATCGACGAAACCGGTACCGTCAAGGTCGCCTCTCCCGACGCCAGAAAGGCACAGGCCGCCATCGACTGGATTCGCGGCATCGTCGCCGAGCCGGAGCTTGGGGTCATCTACACCGGCAAGGTGGTCAAGGTCGTGGAGTTCGGGGCCTTCGTGAACTTCCTTGGCAGCAAGGACGGACTGGTCCACATATCGGAACTGGCCCGGGAGCGGGTCGGCAAGGTTGCCGATGTGGTCAAGATGGGGGATCCGGTGAAGGTGAAGGTGGTCGGTTTCGACGATCGCGGCAAGGTCAAGCTGTCGATGAAGCAGGTCGATCAGGCCACCGGCGAGGATCTGGCACCGGCTCCGGAGAAGAAATAGGGCCGTCACGCCGCGTCCGGGCCGGTCCTGTCTCCAGGCGGGACAGGGCCGGCCTGGGAGCGCTGGCGGAGCGGCATCAATCCCTGAGACGCGAGGTCCGGCCTTCCCATGGATCTTCACCGGGTGATCGGACACCGAGGAGCCGCAGCGGTCGCGCCGGAAAATACGCTGGCTTCCTTTCGTGCCGCTGCCGCCATGGGGGCGGCGATGGTCGAGTTCGACGTCATGCTGACAGCCGACCAGCAGGCGGTGGTATTTCATGATGAAACACTGGACCGCACCACCAACGGCCGAGGGCGGGTCCGTGATACCCCGTTCGCGGCCCTGTCCGCTCTGGACGCCGGAGGCTGGTTCGAGCCTGGTTTTGCCGGGGAGTCCGTTCCGTCGTTACGGGAGACTCTGGAGTTGCTCCAGGGGCTCGGCATGGATGCCAATATCGAGATCAAGTCTGGCCAGGAAGCGGAGGAGCGGACGGCCGAAACCGTGCTGGCAATTGCCAGCGAACAGTGGCCAAATCACCGTCCACCGCTCCTGATATCCAGTTTTTCCAGGCGATGCCTGCAAATTGCCCGGGAAATCGTACCGACCTGGCCACGGGGGCTTCTGGTGGACCGCCTGCCGGCCGACTGGCACGAGGCGGCCCGGGAACTGGGGGTCAGTACGCTGCATTGCCAACATCGGCACTTGAGTCCGGTGGCGGTATCCGAGATTCTCCGGGCCGGGTACTCGGTGGTGGCGTGGACTGTGGATGAGCCGGAGCGAGCTAGGACACTGTGGAACTGGGGGGTTGATGCCGTGGTCACCAACAACCCCGGGCTTCTGCTCACGTCCGACGATATTTCCGCAGTTTGTTTTCCGGTCTGGTAGGCGCGTTGAGCGCCCGCGCGATCGTTCGCGCGCAAGCCAAGGGGCCGGACGGCCCCGCCGGCGATTGATACCAGCGAGCCGATGAGTTGACTCATCGACTCGCTGGTAAAGCCTGCGCGGCGCTTGAGCGGCCGTCAGTGCGTATTTTGACCCTGGGTCAAAATATATCTGCACGGCGGTATGAGGGCGCTGATCGGTCACGATCAACGCGGATTGGTATGACCGGATATTTTTTGCCTTTTCATGAAAGCCAAGAATCCGGATGAAAAAAACGGAACAAATTCGTGGTCAAATCTCGTATTCATGCCTATCTGTTCAGTCGGAGCCCCCGGTCGATCCCATGAATTGCCGGTTGTCGTTTTCGTCCCGCAGCGTTGGAGAGTTGTTCTTGAAGGACCTTAAGCCGCTGGTTATTTCTGGACGGGAGGTCCTCCCGTTGGTGGAGGGCGGCAAGGGTGTTGCCGTCAGCAACGGCCTGAGTTCCGGGGCCTGGGCCGCGGCGGGGGCCGTTGGAACCTTTTCCGGGGTCAATCCGGATTCCTACGATGAGAACGGTCAGGTTATCCCGCCGGTTTTCCGGGGAAAGACGCGGCGGGATCGACACGACGAACTGGTGGCGTTTGCCGTCAGGGGGGGGATACAACAGGCGCGGATCGCTCACGAAACATCGGCCGGACAGGGCCGCGTCCACATGAACGTCCTGTGGGAAATGGGCGGGTGCGAGCGGGTGTTGCACGGGATCCTGGAGGGGGCCCGGGGGTTGATACACGGCGTTACCTGTGGTGCCGGCATGCCCTATCGCGTCGCGGATCTCTGTGCCGGTTATGGCGTGTACTACTATCCCATCGTTTCCTCGGCGCGGGCGTTCCGGGCCCTGTGGAAACGGTCCTATCACCGTCAGCGGGAATGGCTGGGTGGGGTCGTGTACGAGGATCCATGGCTGGCTGGCGGACATAACGGACTTTCCAACGTGGAGAACCCTGCCGAACCCCAGCCTCCGTTTGGCAGGGTGCTGGAGTTGCGCCAGGCCATGCGCGATCTGGGTGCGGCCGAGATACCAATCTTCATGGCCGGTGGCGTGTGGTGTCTGCGTGAATGGCAGGACTGGATCGGCAACCCGGACCTGGGGCCGATCGCATTTCAGTTCGGCACGCGACCGCTGTTGACCCGGGAGAGTCCGGTGTCCGACGCCTGGAAGCGCCGTCTGGTCACCATGAAGCCGGGAGAAGTCCTCCTGCACCGCTTCAGTCCCACCGGATTTTATTCCTCTGCGGTGCGAAACGGATTTCTGGAAAATCTCGTCGCCCGTTCGGAGCGTCAGGTTGCCTACGCCGACGAACCGACCGACACCCACACGTCAGAAATGCGGATCGGGGCTCGGGGACGGAGGGTGTTCGTCACCCCCCCGGATCTGGCCCAGGCGGAGGGGTGGACCGGGGAGGGGTTTTCTTCCGCCCTGCGCACGCCGGATTCCACCCTGGTGTTCGTGACGCCGGAGGAGGCCGCCGAAATTCTCAAGGATCAGTCCGCCTGCATGGGCTGCCTGTCTACCTGCCAGTTCAGCAACTGGTCCCAGAGTGAGTCCGGCGCAACCACCAGGGCTGCGGATCCGCGCTCGTTCTGCATCCAGAAAACGCTGCAAGCTATCGCCCACGAGGGCAACCTTGAGCAGGAGTTGATGTTTGCGGGTCACAACGTCTACCGTTTCACGGAGGATCCGTTTTACGGCAATGGCTTTGTTCCGACGGTAAGGCAGCTTGTGGAGAGGCTTGTGGCGGGCGACTGATACCAGACCGAGATGAGCTTGACTCATCACGGTCTGGGACTGGCGCATTGAGCGCCCGCGCGATCGTTCGCGCGCAAGCCCAGGGGCCGGACGGCCCCGCCGGCGATTGAGGGCGTTGATCGGTCACGATCAACGCGGATTGGTATGATACCATCCGCACGAAGTTTTGACTTCGTGCGGAGCGGGTTTCGCTCAGGCACTGCGCGGGCCTGATACCGTACCGCAGAGGTGTTGTTACTGCGATGCAATGTGATTTTCTTCTGTACTCCCTGCACTTTTCTGATATGCTTTTAATTCTAGGTGGTTTCGGTGTAGTTTAGGGAACCTTGAAAAAACGATGACGCACATCAGGCCTTTCACCATGGTTCTGGATCGCCTCCGCGGTGCTTCCCTCCGTCCCACCCGGCAGAGGTTGGCTCTCGCCAGAATCCTGTTCGAGAAAGGGGATAGGCACATCACTGCCGAGCAACTCCATAGTGAGGCGGTTCAGGCCGGTATCCGGGTTTCGCTCGCGACTGTCTACAATACGTTGCACCAGTTTACCAATGCGGCCCTGCTGCGGGAAATCGTCGTGGATGCCGGCCGCTCCTACTTCGACACCAACACTACCGTTCACCATCACTTCTTCAATGAGCGCACCGGTCGCCTGGAGGATATTCCCGGCGGAGACATCATCGTTGATCGAATCCCCGCCGCCCCGCCGGGCATGACCATACGGCGGGTGGATGTGATCGTTCGCATCGACGGCTGATACCCGTTCCTTCCTTTTTCAGGTGCGAGCTTCTGCCTGGTCGCAGAGAGGGGTGGCATCGGGGGAGAGGCTGCGTCGTGGCGGTTCAGGAAAATCCAGCCTACGGGGTCGCTCCTGGCCTCCGTTTTGCCTATGTTCTTGAAAGAAATGGCAGGATCTTTCGAAACTGGAGCGAACTGCGTGCCTGGCGGCCGCAGGGAGGGCCGGTGTGGGTCCATCTGGAACGGGATCATCACGTTGCGGATGCCTGGCTCAGAAGCGAAAGCGGTCTGGATCCTCTGGTGACGGAAGCCCTGCTGGCGGAAGAATCCAGGCCCCGGGTGGAAGCGGTCGATGAAGGATTGCTGATCGTCTTGCGCGGTATCAGCCGGATTGTCGGGGAGGCGGAGTCGGCTCTCGGCGGTGATGCCGATCTGGTACCGGTTCACATGTGGGTCGATGGCCATCGGGTCATCACGTTGCGGGACCAGGATCATTTTCTGCCGGCGCTTCGGGACATCCGCAATACCTCTCTCCAAGGCAAGGGACCGGCCCGAACCGGGGAGTTGCTGGCGATCATCGCCGGCAGCGTCATTCGGGACATCGAGCCGGTGCTGGATGCCATGGACAACGAAATGGACGCCCTGGAGGATTTGATCCTCGAACTTATGGACGCGCCGCACGATCATACCCCCGACAAGGCGCTTCGGCACCGTATCAGTCAGCTACGCCGCCGCGCCATTCATCTGCGGCGCTATCTGACTCCGCAACGCGATGCCTTGAACCGGCTTCAGGGAGAGGAATGTGCCTGGCTCACGCCGCGCGACCGCCTTCTTATCCGCGAGGATACGGATCGTCTGGTCCGGTTCATCGAGTATCTGGATGCCATACGGGATCGGGCCGTCATTCTGCATGACGACCTGTCTGGCCTAGTCTCCGAGCGGATTGCCCGCAATGCCATTCGCATGTCAAAGATGTCCAATCGGCTTACGGCAATCGCGGCTCTCCTGCTGCCGCCCAGTGTCATTGCCGGACTGCTGGGTATGAACGTCGGCGGCATCCCCATGAGCCAGGATCCTCACGGCTTCAGCGAAATCTCCGCCATCGCCATTTCGTCGTCGGTCGTCATTCTTGTGGGCCTGCGTCTGTTGAAATGGCTGTAGTGCTTTCCCGGGCGACATCAGGGCACTTCTAAAAACCCTCCCCCATCAAGGGGGAGGGTTTTTAGAAGTGCCCATCAGAGAAGCCGCAAAGTCTCTTCCAGGTGATAGAGGGCTTTGAAGGGGCCGTTTTGCCCGTAATCACCCAGGAAGACGTTGGCATAGGTGAAGAAGGTGTTGGCATGGGCCTCGATGGCCATGCCCAGCCGGACGCGCGTCTGCTCAAAGCCAATAGCCTCGTAGCCGATCCAGGTGCCCCACGCCATGGCCTCCCAGAGAATCCAGCCGAGCAAGGCGCTGAACAGGCTGAGGGGGATGACGCCGGACTGAATCAGGAACAGCAAGAATATCCAGTAGACTACGTAAGAGGCGAAATAGACGCCGACGTCCCGGCCGACGGAAAACATCCGTTCCTCATCGGCACCGGGGGTCATGCGAGGCCCCAGGATGGAGGGCAGCCGCTCGAAGCGACCGACAAGTCGCGAAGCCAGGACCCGCTCCATCTCCCGCCACATCGGGGCTGGTCCCGGGGTGGCCAGTTGATCCAGGGAAATCAGGACCGGTTGGCCGTTGCCTCCCACAAAGGAAACGGGTGGTAATCCCTTCAGGTGAGCGGCCCAGATTTCCGGCGGTATGGTAAAGCGGGCCTCAATGCGTCGAAACTCACTGCTTACCGTTTCCGCATATTCGGTGGTGACTCCCCTGGCCAGTACCCGCAGAGCTTCCACGGTTTCCGGTGGACGCAATACCCGCTCATTGAACTGCTCCTCAAAGGTGGCAATCAGAGGGGGAGTCGTGGTGTCCCGGGTTTCTCCAGTAAAGAATGTGTACACCTTGTCGGAGGCAAAGTTATTATAGGCAACAAGCTCTTCTATTTTTCGGCGTGTGAAGGAGGTGTACCAGGGGATGAAGTCGTGATCAACGCGGGCCGAGATTCGGTTCAGCGTCACATCCAGATCCAGTCTGGCCTTGGCCAAGGATCGCTCCCGTGCCGTGGCCAGGGCCGCACCGATGTCCCGGTTCACCTCTGTCCAGGGGATGGAACCCCCGGTGCCTGCCGCCAGCGGGGCGGATACCGGCACCGTCAGAATCACAGCAAGCAGCAGCAGCGCAGCGAAAAAAAGGCCGGAGAAAGCGTATCCGCCAGTTCTGCTCACCGGAAAACGTTCCGCCATGGTGCTCATCACAGGGTCACATCGTTGGAATCAGCCTGGCCCGACAGACGTCCCCGGATATAGGACCAGGACACGCCAATGGCCAGAATGGTGGCGATGATCCCAAGAACGATGGTGACCCAGGTTCGGACGCCCAGGGAGGCCAGGAAACCGTGATCAAGAAATGTCCAGATCAGCGCCGCGAAAAACAGACTCCAGATTACGAGAAAAGTAAGTCCCAAGGCTCGGACTGTCGCGAATACAAATGTCAGATGTAAAATCAGCAACGCCGTGCCGACCAGAACCTTCAGCGACCAACGAGTATCCTCAAGATCGGTCGCCCAGTGAAAAAAAGAATATCCGCTTGGATTATACGTGGCAAAGACAATGAACAGCGCCATGATCCACCGCTGCAACAAATTTCGATAGTTGAAATCTGCCCCCGCCATGACCTTCAGCGCACGAAGAGTTGTCGATACAGCTTCGTCTGTGTATGGCAATCAAATTTTTGCAGTCCCTGGATGACGGCCTTCTGCGTTTCGTAAGGGTCTCCCCCGGACTTCAGCATCAGGCTTCGCTGCTCGCGGACATGCAGGTACTGGTCCGTGCTGTCGATGATCCGATAGGGGATGAGCATGGTTCCCAACACCAGATACTGCCCGGCCATGGTGGCGACTCGTCCCGCAAGGTCGCGGCCGGTGGACGGACCGAAAAAGGGAAGCACCAGATAGGGACCGGTGGGCAGGTCATAGGCGCACAGGGCCTCCTCCACGGTTCTTACCACCTGGGGAAATCCCATTTCCTGGGCCCGATCGCGGATACCCAGGATGCCGTAGGTGCTGTTGATGGCGAAACGCGCCGTGGTCACGCTCGCGTCGGCAAACTTTCCCTGGGCCAGGCTGCTGACCAGGGTGATCGGCTCCCTCAGGTTGGCCAGGGCATTGTGAAGTCCGTCCCGAAATTCCGGACTGGCGCGCTGAAGATAAAGATCCCCCAAGGGGTTGACCACGTTCTCCGTTACCGCCGAGTTCAGTCCCTGGATGAGGCGGCTGATCGCTTCCCGGCTCGCGTCCTCATCCCTGGAGGCAGGCCACTCGGCCACGTCCTGCCGGGGGGCGGGGTGGCTGGCGGATT
The DNA here is from genome assembly GCA_046269335.1 of Alphaproteobacteria bacterium. Lineage (GTDB taxonomy): Bacteria > Pseudomonadota > Alphaproteobacteria > Rhodospirillales > Rhodospirillaceae > JADFXL01. The sequence goes on from JBKACM010000006.1 coordinate 14,392, forward strand.
CGGTCTCACGAGCAAGCTGACGCAACCTGGCGGTGAAGGTCGGCCGGGACGGTCCGACGTCGAACTCCTCCGCCGTTCCCCGGGCGGGGGAACGCAGCGCACGATGAAACCCACCGACGGAAAACGACGGAACCTCGGCTGCCGCGGGTCCGTGAACAGAAACCGTCACCGCCAAAAGCAGGACCACGCCGATGACCGAAACCGATAGGCTACGTCCCCCCCACACGCTCCTGCTTCCTCCCCGGATTGCGCATACGGGCGCGGCTTCAGGTCGACGTAGGCGGTGCCTGCACTGGCTGCTGCGGGGTGTCCGTCGTCTTGCTGGACGAGCCCATGGTGACAACGAACAACAGAACCGCCAGGACCAGCACGGCAATGCCGGCAACTTCCGGCTGCCAGGCATTCTTGAGGACGCCGTAGTGAACCCACACCCCTCCGGACAGCCCCGCCAGCACTGAGGCAAGGGGCACGCCCGTCGCCACCGGCCGGCCCCGCAGCATCTGGACCACCAGCGCCAGCATCGCCAGACCACTGAGGACGACGGCCGCCGGTATCAGCAAGGGAAGCTCGACAGGTGATGCCTTTTCCACCGGCGACGTCATGGCGATCTCATCCTCCACGGGGGCCCCGACGGCCGCATCGACGACCGGAGCGGTGGTAACGATCCTGGAGGAGGCAATTTCGGAGACGGCAGCCGACACCGCAGCGGTTTGCGCCCGTGCAGCCTTGTCGATCGCGGTGGTTTGGGCCTCTCCCTGAACGCGCAGGCGACGGTCCACCTTCTGGATCGCCCGCATCAGGGCGCTGGCATCCTCGCCCAGGGCCGTGGCCTTGGGGGTGACGCTGAACGCCACCTTTGGCAGAGGCAGAATCTGCACCTTGAGCTGGGAAACGTGGTAGTCGGCCCCGCCGTTGATGGTCATCACCGTGGTGACGATGCTGCGCTGAAGGGCGGCGTAGAGGCCCGGTTCCTTTACCTGCGAGGCCTCCAGTTGCAGATCCAGATAGTTCAGATCGGCGTTCGACAACTCCCGGACCATCGCGAACTTGAACGACACCGTGGGAATGATGCCGACGCCGTTTTCCACTTCCTTGAGCTTGTACCCGGCCACATTCAGAAGTTTGAACAGGCCACTCGAATTCTGGCTGTCGTAGTGCGAGACACTCTGGGTGGGCGACGGCGGAGAGATATAGGAGACGCCGGCTTTCAGGACGCCGTAGGACCAGGACAAGCCCTTCAGCACGGAATTGCCGACAACTCCCACCACGCTGGGACGATCCTCCAGAAGGTCGTGGTCTGTCTTGTCTCCGGAGGTCAACCCGAGGCCAGAAGCTCCGCTCTTTACCGCACCGGAGACGGTATCGTAGGAATGAGATACCGCGCCTGACACGGTCTCGTAGGAATGGGACACCGCCCCGGACACGGCCTCATAAGAATGGGACACCGCCCCGGTTACGGCCTCGGTGACACTTTGTTTTCCGGCAGGCTGGGGCTCCGCCGCCGCGGGCTGAGCCGCTGCGGTCTGAGCTGCGGGGGCAGTAGCGGCCGGTGGCGGAGATATTTCCCCGGCCCGGGCAGTCACCCCCGTCAGGAACGTCGCTCCCGACAGAAGCGCCATCACCATGGCAACCCTCAACGCTGCCCCATCTCCGAACCGGTCTGCCATTCCCATATCTCCCGTTCGCCCCGATGTACCACGACCCTCTTTCTCAGGCTGTCTTCAGCGCTCGTAGCGCTCCAGCCGCAGCACCGCCTCCCTGGCTTCCGCCCGTACCGTATCGGTCATGGGAACCAGGCCGAGATCGGCAAGATAACCGGTCGGTCCGATCGCGCTTTCCCTTGTCGCCTCGGTAATGAACTCTCGGATCCCCGGTACCATGCCATCGCCGCGGGGGCCCTTCATGTGGGCCAGCTTGACGAAGTAGTACAGCCGATAGGAATACGGGTAGGTGCGATTGCTGATGGTCTCCGCCGTCGGCGTCACGCCGTCCAGGGCCACCACCTTGAGGCGCGCCTCGTTCTGCTTGGCCATGCGGAACGGCATCGAGGCCAGGGTACCCGGCGGGGCTTCGAGTATTTTCGCCAACACGGACTCGTAGGTGGTACCCGCAAGTTGCACGTGACCATCCCGACGCACCATGGTGCATTGGCGCACCCGTTCCTCGGCCGCGAAGATGTTCTTCAGGGCGGGTATCTGGCGGCAGGCTCCCTGGAGCATCAGGTCGTCGAACTGTCCACCCTGGGTGGCATGATCGGAGGGCAGGATCCAGTTGATGTCGAGCGCCGGCAGCGAGGGACCGATCTTGTTCCACTTGGTAACGCGATTGGGGTGAAAGTCATCCCCTTCCGGCAGTTCGGCGGCGATGCTTTCGTAAAGCTGCTTCGTGGTCAGGGAGTAGGTGCCGGGATCATCCCGGCGGGACACCAGCACCAGCGCGCTGTAGCCGATGGGAATCGCCACGATGTCTTTTACGCCATTCTTGACGCAACGGTCATACTCGCTGACCCATATCTTGCGCGACGCCGCGACAATGTCTGGGGTCTCCGGCCCGGTCCCTTCGCAGAAACGTGCGACGGCATCGTTGGTGGCCGTGACCTTGATCACCGGCTTTTCGATGCCGGCATTCTGGACCAGCCGATCGGCGATCGCGCTGGTCAGCGGCACGATCGTGGAAGGCATCATGGCCAGCATCTGATTGCGGGCCGACCCCGACGTGTCCGCCAGGGGTTCCGACGGCAGATACAGCGCGCCGATCACAAGACCAGCCAAGCCTGCCAGGTGTCCTAGTCTTACCATGGGGTCTCCACCTCGCCTCGGAGAACGTATCATCACGGGGGCAGAATAGGGGATCGCGCGTTCCCGTTCGACAACAATATGCCCGGATGGTGCGGAAAAAGTTCGGTCATCCGGCCATATTCAGGAAGCATCACTCGGTGGTTGATGGATTTGTTTTAATTTCAACAAAACGAGCCGGCGGGTACGGGCCCGCCGGCTCGGGATGTCGAGAAGGCCTCATGCGCGCAGCGGCATCACAGGGCTGCCGCGTGTTCGGCCAGATAGCGGGCGGTACCCTCCGGCGAGGCCTGCATTCCCGCCTTGCCCTTGGTCCAGCCGGCGGGACAGACTTCCCCGTGTTCCTCGTGAAACTGTAGCGCGTCGACCATGCGCAGCGCCTCGTCCACGTTGCGGCCCAGAGGCAGGTCGTTGACCACCTGGTGGCGGACGATGCCGGCCCGGTCGATCAGGAACGTGCCCCGCAGCGACACGGCCTCGTTGATCAGCACGCCGAAGGAGCGGGCGATGGATCGGGTAAGATCGGCCACCATGGGAAACTGGACGTTGCCGAGGCCACCCTTCTCGACGGGCGTATTCTTCCACGCCAGGTGGGTGAACTGCGAATCGACGCTGACCGCGACCACCTTGGTGTTGCGTTCGGCGAAGGCTTTCAGCCGATGATCATGGGCGATGATTTCCGACGGACAGACAAAAGTGAAATCCAGAGGGTAGAAAAACACCAGACCATAAGAGCTGCCCAGGTAGGTGCGCAGATTGAAATTTTCATTGATCTCGTTGTTCGGCATCACCGCCGTGGCGGTAAAATCCGGAACCGGCCGACCAACCAGAACCCCAACATCACATGCAGTCATGGAACTCACCCCTCCCAACAGAGACCCCGCCATCATGGCGAGCATGAGTCCAATCTAGGAGAGGTCGGCGCGCATTGCAAGTCTTAACAATTTAAAAGTTCATCGTAACTCACGAATATCCACAGGATTTTTGTTTTTCCGATGGGAAATTGGGAATGCCCTGGGAGGGTAGCCTTTCCGGGCTACCCGGGCGGCGGGCGCATTCCCCTGCTGACGAACGTATCGTCACGGCCTATAGTCCCGGGCCTCAGGTACCCGCCCGGGAAGGGACCCGGGAGAGGGCCGGGCGCGGCATCGATTGAAGGTGGAAGGACCAGAGGACGATGAGGGAGGAGAAGATCGGGGTGATGCTGTGCGGCCATGGCAGCCGGGATGCGGAGGCCATCGCCGAGTTCGATGCTCTGGCCCGGGTACTGGCGGACCGTCTGCCCCATTACGAGGTGGCCAGCGGCTATCTGGAATTCGCACGGCCGATCATACGCGACGGTCTTGAGTCCCTGAAACGGCGTGGCGTCGGACGGATCGTCGCCATTCCGGGAATGCTGTTTGCAGCCGGTCACGTCAAGAACGATCTTCCCTGGGAAGTCAATACCTTCGCCGCCGACAACCGGGCCCTGGACGTGCGTTACGGGCGTGATCTCGGCATCGATCCAAAGCTTCTGCGGGCGGCTTCCGAACGGATCGAGGCGGCGGAGAGGTCCTCTGGTCGTCCGGTAAGCCGGGGCGAGACTCTGCTGGTGGTGGTCGGGCGCGGCACCAACGATCCGGACGCGAATTCCAATATCGCCAAAGTTGCCCGCATGTTGTGGGAGGGAATGGGATTCGGCTGGACGGAAATCGCTTTTTCCGGGGTTGCGCACCCCCGTGTCGATGAGGCTCTGGAACGGGCGGTGAAGTTGGGCTTTTCCCGCGTGATCGTGTTCCCGTACTTTCTGTTCACCGGCGTTCTGGTCAAGCGCATCTACGAACAGACCGATCAGGTTGCGGCCGGCCACCCGGGCGTCGAGTTCCTCAAGGCCAGTTATCTCAACGATCATCCGCTGGTGATCGAGAGCTTTCTGGACGGGGTCGCAGGTACCCTCGCCGGGGAAACCGCCATGAACTGCCAGCTTTGCAAGTACCGGGAGCAGGTCGTCGGTTTCGAGGCGGCGGTAGGAGCGGTTCAGGCCGGCCACCACCATCATGTCCGTGGTATCGGCACCGATGCGGATGGCCACGGTCACGCCCACCCGCACTCCCACGGGCATGACCACGACCATGACCATGACCATGACCATGCTCACGATCATGGGCATTTCCACGGCCATCCTCACCCTCACGACCACTGAATCCGTTCATGCCAGGGGAGTCGGACCATGCCGCCCTCCGTTTTTGACGCCAAGATCTTTGACGCCTACGTGATGGTGGATTGGAGCGCGGCCGCGGAGCCGGTCACGGGTCCCAACAGCATCTGGATTTCGTGCTTCGAACGGGTCGAGGGGGCCTTGCTGCCGCGGGCGATTCTCAACCCTTCGACCCGCGCCGAAGCGCAGGAGAGGCTGGCCGACCTGTTGAGTGATCTCCTCTCGCGGGATCGCGTGGTCCTGGCCGGATTCGACTTTCCCTTCGGATATCCGACAGGATTTGCGGCCAGGTTGAGGCCAGGCAATCCGGAATGGCGGAGCGTGTGGAAGGAATTCGCCGCCCGTTTTTCCGGCGGCCAGGAAGCGGCGCGGGAACGGTTCGCCATTGCCGCCGACATCAACCGGCGGATTTCCCGGCGTGCCTTTCCATTCTGGGGGTGCCACCAGGGGCAGCCGCCGGAGTACCTCACCACGACCCGGCCGGATGGCTATGGCCCCGGTGGCCTGGCCGAGAAGCGCCTGACCGAGGAGAGGGTTCCCTCCACCCAGCCGGTGTGGAAGCTCGCCTATCCGGGCAGCGTCGGCAGCCAGGCACTGACCGGCATTCCCCACGTCTTCAAACTGCGTCACCACCCGTGGCTTCAGGCCCACGCCCGTGTCTGGCCGTTCGAGACCGGGTTGCGTGCCCTGGACCGGCCCCACGGCAACGGCTGGCGGCTGCTGATGGCCGAGGTCTATCCGTCCCTGATCCGCCCGGCCGTTTCCCGGAACGAGGTCAAGGACGCGGTGCAGGTGGAGGCCCTGGCCCGTCACTTCGCTGCTCTGGACGAGGCCGGCCATCTCTCGCCGCTGTTTGCAGGGGATCTGGCTCTCAGCCCGGCGGCCCGGGCGGCGGTGGAACGGGAGGAGGGGTGGATTCTGGGGGTTACCGTCAGCGTCCAGCCGCCGGGACCGCCGAAGTACCTTGCCGATCCGAAGACCATCTACGACGCCTCCTTCGCCCGGATTCGCGCCGAGGTCAATCTCTCCGAGCTGCCGGAGGATCTTTGTCCGGTGGCGATACGCCTGGTTCACGCCTGCGGTATGCCGGACCTGATCGAGGACCTGGCCTTCAGTGCCGATGTCGTCCGGGCGGCCCGGGCGGCCCTGGATCGGGGGGCCACGATTCTGGTGGATACGGAGATGGTCGCGCAGGGTATCCTGCGCGGGCGTCTGAAGGACAATCCCGTCCGTTGCTTTCTGAACGATCCCGGGACGGTGGCCCTGGCGGAGCGGATGAAGACCACCCGTTCGGCGGCGGCGGTCAACCAGTGGGTCGATTTTCTGGAAGGCGCGGTGGTGGTCATCGGCAACGCGCCGACGGCGCTGTTCAGACTTCTGGAGCTGTTGAGCGAGGGCGTACCGCGACCTGCGGCGGTACTGGCCTTTCCCGTAGGCTTTGTCGGGGCCGCCGAGTCCAAGGAGGCCCTGGTCCTGCATTGCAGCGAGGTCCCCTATCTCACCGTGCTGGGCCGGCGCGGCGGCAGCGCCATGGCGGCAGCGGCCCTGAACGCCCTGACGGGGCCGGTGGGCGAGGGAATGGCGACTCCGGACGAGGCTTCCTCTTGAGGCGAGGGACAAAGAACGGAAGGCCCTGGCTGACGGTGCTGGGCATCGGCGAGGACGGCATCGAGGGGTTGCCGCCCGCCGCCCGGGCCCTGATTTCCGGGGCCGAGGTGGTGGTGGGGGGGCTGCGCAATCTCGACCTCGCCCGGCCCGCCGTCTCTCCCTCGGCCGAGTGCATCGTATGGGGCGGCCTGGACCATACCCTGGCTGCCATCGGGCGGCATAGGGGGCGGCGGGTGGTGGTGGTCGCCACCGGCGATCCCATGTTCTATGGCATGGGAGCCACGCTGGCGCGCACGTTCGATCCCGCGGAAATGACGGTGGTGCCGCATCCCGGAGCCTACAGCCTGGCCGCCGCGCGGTTGGGCTGGGCCTTGCAGGACGTGGTGCTGCTGTCGGTTCACGGCCGGCCGGTGGAGGGCATTCTTCCCCATCTGGCACCTGGGCGTCGCCTTCTGGTGCTGAGCGAGGATGGCGTCAGCCCCGCCATCGTCGCGGCTCTCCTGGGGATGCACGGCTACGGTGCCAGCCGGCTGGTGGCGTTCGAACACCTGGGGGGGCCCCTGGAAAGGCGGGTGGAAGCACTGGCCGACCAGTGGCCGGCGGAGCGCATGGCCGATCTCAACACCCTGGCGATCACGTGTCCGGACCGGCCGGAACGGGCACCCCTGGCCGCCGTGCCGGGCTTGCCGGATGACGTCTATCTCCACGACGGCCAGTTGACCAAACGGGAAATCCGGGCCGCTACCCTGGCGGCTCTGGCTCCCTGGCCGGGGGCGATGCTGTGGGACATCGGATCCGGGGCAGGTTCCATCGCCATCGAATGGATGCGGGTGGCTCCTTCCTGCCGGGCGGTGGCGGTGGAGCGGGATCCGGGCCGCGCTGGCCATATCGCCCGCAACGCTCTGGTGCTGGGGGTTCCTGGACTGGAAATCGTCACCGCATCGGCCCCGGAGGTGCTAAGGCATCTGCCCGCGCCTCCCGATGCCGTATTTGTCGGCGGTGGGACGAGTCGCGCGGGTGTTCTGGAAACCTGCTGGGAGAGGTTGCGGCCGGGGGGGCGACTGGTGGTCAATGCGGTGACGCTGGAAGGGGAAGCTCGCCTTCTGGACTGGCATCGGGTCCATGGTGGCGAACTGGTCCGGTTGTCGGTGTCGCGCCTGCGACCGGTAGGGAGACTAATCGGCTGGACGACCCTGGCCCCGGTGACGCAATACCGAGGGGGGAAGGGATGACGTCTCGGATGTCCCTACGGTATGAGAGAAAAAAGTTATAATTAGTTGAATTATACGTATGTTTGGTTGACTTGGGCGCGGTCCGTGTGGAAGAAGTACACGAGGTTTTGTATACATCGGGGAAGGGATCGCTTCGTATGTCTTTCAATTCCCAGGACGTGCCGGCCGATGTTGGCGGTCCGGCCCCAGTGACGCTGGCGGAGGTGACGCCGGGCAGAAGGGCCAGTGTCGTCGATGTGGTAGGCGACTCTCAGTTGAAGCGGCGACTTTCAGCGTTGGGGATTGGTCCGGGAACGGAGGTGATCCTGGACTATTCGCCGTCTTTTGACGGATCACGGGTCTTCTCGCTTCGTGGCTACCAGATCAGCCTTCGCAACGAGGACGCCCGCAAGATTCTGCTGGTGCCGGCGTAGCGGGCCTGTCGTTGTCCGCCTCGTCGGGGGTCGCCGCCGTGCCATGGACGCCCTGGGGGGGGTATGATCGATCCGGAAGCCGATCGGTGCCATGCCGAGAAGATGTCCCGCAGGAAGGCGGCGCGGGATCGGATCATGGCGGGCATGCGCGGTGATGCTGGCCTGCTCATCGTCCATACCGGTACTGGCAAGGGGAAGAGTTCCGCTGCCTTCGGCATGGTGCTCCGTTGTGTCGGCCACGACATGCGCGCGGGTGTGGTTCAGTTCATCAAGGGAGCCTGGGATACCGCCGAGCGCCGGGTTCTGTCCGGCTTTCCAGGCCTGGTGACCTTTCTCGCCATGGGGGAGGGCTTTACCTGGGAGACGGCGGACCGCGCCCGGGACGTGGCCGCTGCCGCCCGGGCCTGGGAGGCTGCCCGGGCCATGCTGACCGACCCTTCCTATCGCATGGTGGTGCTGGACGAGTTGAATGTGGCCCTCCGCTATGACCAGCTCTCCCTTGACGAGGTCCTGCCGGTGCTGGCGGCCCGGCCCGAGGGGCAGCACGTGGTGATTACCGGCCGGGGGGCACCGGACGAGCTGGTAGCGGCGGCCGACCTCGTCACCGAGATGACCCTGGTGAAGCATCCCTTCAAGGCGGGCATCAAGGCGCAGCCGGGGGTCGAGTTCTGATACCAGGGCCAGGAAATCCTGACCCTGGTATTATACCAGACCGAGATGAGCTTGACTCATCACGGTCTGGGAATGGCGCATTGAGCGCCCGCGCGATCGTTCGCGCGCAAGCCAAGGGGCCGGACGGCCCCGCCGGCGATTGAGGGCGTTGATCGGTCACGATCAACGCGGATTGGTATTACTAGTGGGCCGATGATTTGACGGCATCGTCATACGTTCGCGTGAATTGCAAAACCAGGAGACGATATCGGATTGTGCTTGCAATAGATAGCAAAAATTGCTATCATAACAGCCATGAATAGTAAACACCGCAGGACTCTGGAGGCCATTTTTGCCGAGCCGACATCGGGCAGTATCGAGTGGCGGCGGGTCGAAGCGTTGTTCCTGGCGCTGGGTGCCGATCTGGTGGAGAGCGGCGGATCGCGAATGACGGTTCTTCTGAACGGTTGCCGGGCTGACTTCCATCGGCCGCACCCCGGCAAGGAGGCGTTGCGTTACAGGGTTCGGGCGGCACGGGAGCTTTTGGAGAAGGCAGGGATCAAGCCATGAGCGCAATGACACACAAAGGGTATGCGGCACGAGTTGAGTACGACGCGGAGGATCGTATCTTTATCGGCCGACTTGCAGGTATCGACGATATCGTCACCTTCCACGGCGCGACGGTCGACGAACTGGAGGCGGCATTCCAGGACGCCGTGGACCACTACCTGGAAGTGTCCGATCGAATCGGCAGAAGAGCTCAGAAACCCTACTCCGGCAATCTGATGCTGCGCATTCCGCCCGATACACATGCCAGGGTAGCCGTCGCCGCGGAAGTGGCCGGCAAGAGTATCAACCAGTGGGCAGCCGACGTGTTGGGCCGAGCCGCTGGGCGTTAGCGCGCACCGGTCTGCACGCCGGTATTATTCGCCGTGAGGGTTCGACGCCGTCGGTCCCTCGGTGCGAATCCCCCGCAAGAAAACCGCAAGCGCCTTCAAGGGATGGGACACGGTATCATTGACGGCGGTGGGCTCGAATCCGCAATGCATCATGCAGTTGTTGCAGGCCGGATTGCGACCGACCCCGTAGTGCTCCCAGTCGGTCTCCTCCATCAGTTCGCGGAACGTGGCCGCGTGTCCCTTGTCCAGCAGATAGCATGGCCGCTGCCAGCCGAAGACGTTGCGGGTGGGGTTGCCCCACGGCGTGCACTGGTAGGCCTGATTGCCGGCCAGAAAGTCCAGGAACAGGGTGGACTGGCTGAACACCCACTTCCGCCCGCGTCCGAGCCGGAACAGATCCCGGAACAGCGAACGGGTCTTTTCCCGGCTCAGGAACTGGTCCTGGACGTTGGCGTTTTCGTAGGCGAATCCGGGGGAGACGGTGATTCCCTCCACCCCCAGATCCCGACAGACGTAGGTAAAGAACTCGGCCATTGCCGGCACGTCGCCGCCATCGAACAGAGTACAGTTGATGTTGACGCGAAAGCCCCTGGCCATGGCGGCCTGGATGGCCTTTACCGCGCGATCATACACCCCCTCCCTGGCCACGGAACGGTCATGATGTTCCCGGTCTCCATCCAGATGCACCGACAGCGTCAGGTAGGGAGACGGCGTGAACTGATCGAGCTTTTTTTCCAGCAGCAGCGCATTGGTGCAGAGGTAGACGAACTTCCGGCGCGCCACGATGCCCGCGACAATCTGGTCGATTTCCTTGTGCAGCAACGGCTCGCCGCCGGGAATGGAAACGATGGGGGCACCGCACTCGTCCACCGCGTCCAGGCACTCCTGAACGCTCAACCGCCTGTCCAGAACGGGCTCCGGATGCGCGATCTTGCCGCAGCCGGCGCAGGCAAGGTTGCACCGGAACAGAGGTTCCAGCATCAGGACCAGTGGATACCGCCCGACACCCCGGAGACGCCGCCCCAGGATGTAGCCTCCGACGCGAATCTGCTGAATCAGGGGGACGGCCACCGTCATTCACCTTCATGGAGTTTCGACACCACCCCCCGCCCGGCTATCCGTTGCGGGACAGATCCTCCGGGAGCTTGAACTCCACTTTCTCGACGATACCGTCCAGGATTTCAAGCTCGATGGTGGCCAGTTCCCGCAGGCGCGTGATCAACTCCTGCACCAGTTCCTCGGGGGCGGAGGCACCCGCGGTGATGCCTACGCTGTGAACTCCCTCCAACCAGGCGGGATCGAAGGCCAGGGCGTCGTCGATCAGAAACGAGGGCTTGCCCCTGGCGACGCCGATTTCCCGCAGGCGATTCGAGTTGGAACTGTTGGAAGCTCCCAGCACCACGAACAGATCCACCAGGGCCGCCAGTTCGCGGGCCGCAACCTGGCGGTTCTGGGTCGCATAGCAGATATTCTTGACATCCGGCCCCTGGAGGTTGGGGAAGCGCTGTTCCAGGGCCTGGATGATTTCGCGGGTATCGTCCAGGCTGAGGGTGGTCTGGGTCACGTAGGCGACCCGCTCGGGATTGGGAATCTCCAGCCTGGCGACGTCAACCACCGAGGAGACCAGGTGCACCGTACCGGGGATGCGCCCCCGTATCCCCTCCACCTCGGGATGGCCGGCGTGGCCGATCAGGATGACGCTGTAATTGGCGTCGAAATAGGCGCGACCGGCCCGATGCACCTTCGACACCAGAGGACAGGTGGCGTCGATGGTGGGGAGCTTCCGCTGGCGTGCCGTCTCCTCCACGGCTTCGGACACGCCATGGGCGCTGAAGATGGCGATGCCGTCATCCGGGATTTCGTCCAGTTCCTCGACGAACTTCGCGCCCTTGGCCCGCAGGGAATCCACCACCCGCCTGTTGTGAACGATTTCGTGGCGGACATGCACCGCCTCTCCATGGAGGGCCAGGGCGTGTTCGACGATCTCGATCGCCCGCCCAACCCCCGCGCAGAAGCCGCGGGGCTGTGCCAGAATGACACGCAGATGCCTGTCGCCCATCCCATCCTCCAGAAGAATAACGTTCCGGCGGCCCTGACATCATCACTTACGCCAGCCGCAGTCTATGATAGTTTCCAGCAACTGCAACACGGAACCGACACCTGGGTTGAGTTCCTCCGACGGTCCTGGGAGCCTGTACACATGACGACCGCACTCGTCACCGGAGCGACCGGATTTCTGGGATCGGCGGTCGTCCGGCGGCTGCTGGCCGCGGGCTGGACGGTGCGGGTTCTGGCCAGAAACGGGACCAGTCGCGCCAATGTGGAAGGTCTCATGGTGGAGGTCGTTCCGGGCGATCTTACCGACCGGACCTCGCTGTCCAGGGCCGTGAGCGGCTGTGAGGCGCTGTTCCACATCGCCGCCGATTATCGACTGTGGGTCCGGGATGTGGCGGCCATGAACCGCGTCAACATCGATGGCACGGTGGATCTTCTGCGTCTGGCGGCCGAGGCCGGGGTTGGGCGCATGGTCTATACCAGCAGCGTCGCCACCCTGGGCATCCTGCCTGATGGAACCCCCGCCACCGAGGACACTCCATCCTCGCTGGAGGACATGATCGGGGCCTACAAACGCTCCAAGTTCCTCGCCGAGGAGGCGGT
>JBKACM010000070.1:0-10857 GCA_046269335.1 Alphaproteobacteria bacterium
GCGCGAACGATCGCGCGGGCGCTCAATGCGCCATTCCCAGACCGTGATGAGTCAAGCTCATCTCGGTCTGGTATTACTTCTTCTCCGGAAGCGGGGCGTCCGTGGGCTCGCTGGCAAACAGGCCCAGAAAGCGGCGAACCAGACCCGGGGTCAGCAGTGCCAGCGGATTGACCGATATATCAGGCGCGGCGGTGGAGCCGGTGGCGGTATAGGTGGCGGCGATGAGCCCACCACCCTTTTCCGCGACCAGAAGATCCCCCAGCAGCGGCAGACGGCCGGGCAGGCTGTTCAGGGCGTACATGGGCACGATGGTTCCCTGGAGGTTGACGGAGCCGCGTCCCGGCATCACCAGTCCCTTGGCCGTCAGGCCGAGGGAGGGGCCGTAGGCTCTGGCCTCGGTGATGCGGATGTGGTCACCGATCCAGGAAAAAGGCAGATCGAGGGTCGTAAAGCGCAGACCGTCACCGGTCAGGGATTCGACGATGCCCGTCAGTGCCGCCAGGGTCAGGAGCCGCGCCAGCGCCGGGGCTCGGATGACGCGGTAATCGGCAAGAGTGGCCTGGCCCGTGAGGTTGCCTTCCACATCGGTGGTGGCGTTGACCTCCAGCGTGCCGTTGGTAACGTTGTCGAACAGATCGAAAGTCCGCAATACGTCTCCGGCATCGGTGGAGGTCACGCTCAGGATCCCCTCGGCCTTCGATCCGGTGGTTTCCGATTTCGGCTCCAGACGAATCCTGAATGACTTGGGCGAGGTTGCGTCGATGAGGATATGTTCCCACCGTGGCCCGGACCGGGACAGGTGGGCCTTGGCGTCGGCCAGGAAACCGGGTTCGCTGACCCACAGGCGTTCCGTGCTGAGGTCGATGCGCAGCGGCGGCCCTTCCGGTGGCGGAGTTCTTTTTTCTTCTTCCGGGGTGGCGGCCAGAAGCGGTTTGGCGTCAAAGGCCGGCCCACTGGCCTGAACGGCCAGCAATCCTCCGGCCTCGGCGGTCACGGTGGCGTGGAGGTCGGTCCGATCCAGCTTCAGCCGCTGGAATTCAAGCCGCTTCAGGCGTCCGTTCTCGTCCAGGGAAAGCCGTCCGCGCACATCGATGGTGCGCCCACCGGTGACAGTGAAGCGGGTCAACTCCTGGAACCGGTCGCGGAGAAACCGCCCCTCCACGTCGGCCATCGCCGGCACCGCCTTGGGTTTTGTCCAGTTCAGGGGTGGCAGCGTAAAAACCGCCGGGGTCAGATCCGCCCGTACCGACAGTTTGCCGTGACCGTCATGGCTGATTTCCGCCGTCAGGTCGATGGGAACTGGCCCTTGCAGATACTCCCTGGCGAGAGGAGGGAAGTCGAATCCCAGGGATCGTCGACCGGCGTCCTCTATTCGGCCGTTGATCCCATAGTGGCTGCGAGGTTCCACCTTGGCCGAGAAGTTCTCCCGCCAGGTAAGCTGTATCGGCGTTCCGGCCAGAGCCGCCGTACCGGTTGCCTCAAGTCCCGAGGTGGTTACCCGTAGCCGCATCAGGCCGTCGGTGAGATCCCTGCCGAATGCCGCCTCCTTCAGGGCCAGATTTTGCAGCTTGGAATCAGCGTGAACCTGGACCCGATCCAATGTCAGACTCACGAGAAGAGGAAAGGCCAGCTTCAGGCGGGTCTCCGACTGGCCGCTGGCCTGGGCCGGCTTGATCCCCAGGGCCGTGGCGTATCCCAGCGGTTTGCTGTCCACCAGACGCAGAGCATCATTGACCGGTCCCACCGCCACCAGGGAGATTTCCGCGTCCTGGTCCTCTTTCTCAAGATTGAGCAGGGCCACGGAGGCTTCGGCAAGGCGAAGTCCCAGCGCGCGGCCTTCTTTGGACGTGATGTCGATACGGGTTGGTGCGAACACGACTTTGGCATTGACGCCGCGCAGGGGTGGCATCGGCGGCAGGTAGTCCACGGTGGCGTTCCTGACCGCCAGGACTCCGTCCAGGGACTGGAGAGCCAGGGTTTCCAGGGAGGTCCCCTGCAACTCGGCGCTGAAGCGAGCGGTAGGGACCGTGCCGATGCTCAGGTGGGTGGTAACCCAGGCCCGGGGCTTGGGAGAAAGACTTTGCGGCCAATAGGCATCAAGGGAGTCGACTGGAACCTCGGCAAGAACAGCGTCCCCCTTCAGAAACACGCCTTCCACCGGGATCGGCGGACCAAATACTGGTAGGGGGGGAGGGGGGAGGCGCGGGGCTACCGCCCTGGTCTTGTCCGAGCGGCGATTTTTCTTCCGCTGCTCCACCTTTTCCGGCGGCGGGGCTGCGACGTTCGCCACGGTCACCTCTGGCGCGGGTACGGGAAGCACCTGGCGTCTTCCCGCTTCCGCCGTCAGGTGGAGTTTGGGTCCCCCCAGATCCGCATCGAAGCTGTGAAGTACCAGACGGGAGAGTTTCCCCTCCGGTTCCTCCGAGGCGATCTCCCCGATGGCCCTGGCCTGTCGAAACTCGTAACGGGCGGTGTGAGGAGCTGGAAACCGTACCTGTCCGGGACCTGCGGAGATATCGAAGTCCACATGGCGAATGTTGCCCTCGGTGCCGATCCGGGCCTCGGCCCTGCCGGACAGGGGCGTGGTGGCATGGCTCAGGGGATCGAGAACCGGGACCAGGGCCGCGATCGCCGCCGGTTGCAGATCGGCGAAACGCACCCCGGCCGAGAACTGGGCTTCACCGATCAGGTGACGGGCGGCAAATTCCAACCGGACCAGGCCGGCGGTGGTGTCCAGGGAAAGACGCCCCTTGCCCGCGATGTCAAGATTACCCCGGGTCACCTCCAGATCCAGGTTTGCCGCAGGCCAGACGCCATCGCGGGCGTAATCCTCCAGCACAAGTCGGGCACCCGTGAGGCTTACCCGGCGGAGATAACCGCCGGCCCGGGTGGTATCGAGCGGCCCCAGCAGTTCCCTTCCCACCTCGGTCACGAACGGTCCCGCGACGGAGGGGGTTTCCGCGGTTTCCGGAAGCCCCAGGTCCAGTTTCAGACTGCCATCGGGCCGCCGAACCAGGTGAAGACGACTGTCGCGTATTTCAATCCAGCTCGGAGCGATCATACCCTTTGCCAGGGCGCGCAGACTCAGGCCCAGAGCCAGGGTGGGTACCCCGGCGATCACGTGGCCGTCGGGGCGTGTGACCTTGACCCCGATTGCTCTCATTTCCAGGGAATAGCGGTGCGTGGCCCACCACAGTTCGGTATTTTCCAGGGTCACGGCGTAGGATCGATCCGGCGGCGTCAGGGCGTCCTGGAGGTAGGGCGACAGGAACGCCAACGACAGCGGGGCCGTGGAGATGCGCCAGGCAATCAGCGGTACGAGAACAAACACCGCCAGCCCCAGGGCACCGAAGACCCTGGACGCGGTTCGAACGCCCCGTTGAATCACGCGCAACCAACTCCTTGACCCATGCGGCCGATTACCGCAGTGTGCGGCAAAATCGTGGTCTTGAACAGGGCCACACGGGGAATCCGCAGGGCAATCGGGTGAAAGTAGGAATAGGACGTCAAGTCGGGGTAAAACGGGAACCTCTGGCGCATTGAGCGCCCGCGCACCCGTGTGCGCGCAAGCCAAGGGGTCGGACGGTTCCGCCCGGCGCTGAGGGGTACGAACAAATTAGGGGCAATCGGGTTCACCCGATTGCCCCGGGGGAATCCGAGTACCATGCCACCATTGCCCTCCGACCGGGACAGATGCGCGCGGGGTCTGGAGCGCTGGTCGGCCGCTGCCCGACATGGCCAGGACCAGGAGTTGGGGGATTTTGCCGCAGCCCTGATGGCCGCCTCTCCGGAACAGGACCCGGTGCGCGCCCTGGCCGATGCGGTTTTCGGCAACAGCCCGTTTCTGTCCCAATGTCTGGCCCATGAACCGCATCTGTTGCGGGATTTCGTCCGGCAAGGACCGGAGGCCCTGCTGGAAGGCCTGCTGGGCGACCTTGCTGCCATCCTTCGTCAGGAGAACGACACTGCCGTCGTCATGCGGACCCTGCGCATCGCCAAGCGGCGGGTTGCGCTGCTGGTGGCCCTGGGCGATCTCGGCGGGGGCTGGTCGCTGGACGGCGTCACCTGCGCCTTGAGCCGTTTCGCCGAAGTCGCCACCGGTCTGGCGACCGCCCATCTGTTGCGCAAGGAGGCCGAGGCCGGGGAGATTGCTCTGGCGAACCCGGAGGATCCCGAACGTGGTTCCGGGTTCGTGGTGCTGGGCATGGGGAAGCTCGGAGCCATGGAGCTGAATTACTCCTCCGACATCGACCTGATCCTCCTCTATGACGCCGATCGCATCACCTACACCGGGTCACGGGGGCTTGGGAGCTGTATGGTCCGCCTCGCCCGCAGTCTGGTGCGGGTACTGGACGAACGTACCGGCGATGGTTATGTGTTTCGTACCGACCTTCGGCTGCGACCCGATCCGGGCTCGACGCCACTGGCCGTCTCCATCGAGGCCGCCGAACTGTACTATGAGAGTTTCGGCCAGAACTGGGAGCGAGCCGCCATGATCAAGGCCCGCTGCATCGCCGGGGATCGCGAGGTGGGGGATGCCTTCCTCAGGACCTTGCGGCCCTATGTCTGGAGACGATGGCTGGACTTTGACGCCATCCGGGATATTCACTCCATCAAACGGCAGATTCATGCCCACAAGGGGGGGGGGGCGCATCGCCGTCGGCGGCCACAACATCAAACTTGGCCGGGGCGGCATTCGGGAAATCGAATTCTTCGCCCAGACCCAGCAACTGATCTGGGGGGGGCGGGAGCCGTCGGTACGCAGTGCCGGAACCTGCGACGCCCTGCGGTCCCTGGCTGCCGCCGGCCACATCGATACCACCGTTGCCGACAGCCTGGTGGAGGCTTACGGCTATCTTCGGCAGGTGGAACACCGTCTCCAGATGGTGGAAGACCGTCAGACCCAGACCCTGCCCGGAGATCCGGAGCGCCTGCGGGAAATCGCCATCTTCATGGGCTGTGCCGACGTCGAGACCTTCTCCGCCGCTCTGACCGCGGTTCTGGAGACGGTCGAGCGCCACTACGCGGCACTGTTCGAGGAGGCCCCGGCCCTCAGCGGTTCCGGCAATCTGGTCTTTACCGGAACGGAGGAAGACCCGGGGACCCTGGACACCCTGATGTGCATGGGCTTCACCAATCCGGTCGGAGTGTCGGCGACCATTCGCGGCTGGCACCACGGGCGGTACCGGGCGGTGCGGTCGGCACGGGCGCGGGAGCAGTTGACGGAGTTGGTGCCAATCCTGCTGGAAGCCCTGGGCAGGACCGCCACGCCCGATGCCGCTTTCATGAAATTCGATGCCTTCCTGCAAAGGCTGCCCGAAGGCATCCAGATTTTCTCCCTGTTCCAGGCCAATCCGCATCTTCTGGAAGCGGTGGCGGAAATCCTGGGCAACGCGCCCCGGCTGGCCGAGCAGCTCAGCCGTTCGCCCCGGCTGTTGGATCACATGCTGACGCCCGGATTTCTCGACCCTCTTCCCGATGTGGCGACCCTGTCCAGGGAACTGGAGGCCGTCCTCGTCGAGGCCTTCGATTACGAGGAAGTCCTGGACCTGTGCCGACGATGGGCCAACGAGCGGCGGTTTCAGATTGGCATCCAGACCTTGCGGGACGTCCTTTCTCCCGCCGAGGCCGGAAGAAGTCTCACCCGGGTCGCCGAGGTGGTGCTGTCCCGCCTGTACGTCATGGTGGAGAGGGAATTTTCCCGCCAGCACGGACAGATACCCGGCGGCGACATGGCCGTCATCGCCATGGGCAAGACCGGTGGGGCCGAAATGACGGCGGCCAGCGATCTGGATCTGATCCTGGTCTACGAGGCTCCGGACGCGGTGGAGGTCTCCACCGGCCCGAGGCCCCTGCCGCCGGCCGTCTTCTACACCCGCCTCGCCCAGCGCTACATCAATGCCATCACCACGCCCACCGCCGCCGGAAACCTGTACGAGGTGGACATGCGGCTTCGGCCCTCGGGCAGCAAGGGGCCGCTGGCCGTCAGTCTGGAGGCCTTTGAGAAGTATCAGCTTGAAGCCGCCTGGACCTGGGAACACATGGCCCTGACCCGGGCCCGGGTAATTCACGGCCGGCCGGAGCTGGCGGCCAGATTGACCGCCGCGATTCACGATACCCTGTGCCGAAAGCGGGATCCGGATCGGCTGGTGGTGGACGTCGCCGACATGCGGGAGCGGCT
Organism: Alphaproteobacteria bacterium; assembly: GCA_046269335.1. Taxonomy (GTDB): domain Bacteria; phylum Pseudomonadota; class Alphaproteobacteria; order Rhodospirillales; family Rhodospirillaceae; genus JADFXL01. The sequence goes on from JBKACM010000070.1 coordinate 6,182, forward strand.
GGTGCGGGAGAAACCGGCCGCTTCACCATGGATCATCAAATATGTACGCGGTGGGCTGGTGGATGTGGAGTTCATCGCCCAGTATCTTCAGCTCCTCCATGCCCCCGAGCACCCGGAAATCCTTTCCCCCAACACGGCCGAGGCTCTGGACCGGCTTGCCTCCGCCGAGCGGATCGGTGCCGAGGAGGCCCAGACCCTGGGCGATGCCCACACCCTGTGGATGGCCCTGCACGGCGTCCTGCGCCAGAGTCTGGAGGAGACCTTCGACGACCGGGCGCCGGCCGGGCTCAAGAGGAAACTGTGCGCCGCCGCCCGTATCGCCGATTTCGGAACCCTGAAGGCCACGATGGAGGACCGCGCCGCCGCTGTCATGACCCTGTATCAGGCCTGGATCGATCTTCCGGCCGCCCGCGTCCGTACCGGTGCGAAAACCAACCGTGAGGAGCCTTCGTCATGAATCCTGCCACTGGACTTGCCGCTCCGGACTTCACCCTGCCCGTGGACGGCGGTGCCACTTTGTCGCTACGCGAGCTGCGGGGACGCTGGGTGGTGCTGTACTTCTACCCACGGGACAACACTCCGGGATGCACCACCGAGGCCCTGGACTTCCGTGACTTCGCCCCTGATTTCGCGGCCCTGGGGGCCGTGGTGGTGGGGATTTCCCGTGACAGCGTGAAATCCCATGACGGCTTCAAGGCCAAGCACGCCTTGCCGTTTCTTTTGGCGTCGGACGAGGACGCCTCCGTCTGTCAGGCCTATGGCGTCTGGCAGGAGAAGACGCGCTACGGACGCACGTCCCTGGGGATCGAGCGGTCCACCTTCCTGATCGACGCCGCCGGAGTGGTGCGGGAGGTCTGGTCCAAGGTCAAGGTGGCGGACCACGCCGCCGCCGTCCTGTCCGCTCTGCGCCAGCACCTGGGGAAAGAAGAGGGAGAGAAATAGTCTCCCTACCAGGAACGGTGCGGCCCCACATCTATATGCACGAAATCGGATGTGGGATAATAGCCGACACCACCGCGTGCCAGACGCAGCGCCGCCTGGCGTACCCGGCCCAGGTCCCGGTCGGGGAGGCGTAAGTCCACGGCCATGCCACGGAGGTGGAAACTCCGCCGGGCCACGCCGTCGTCGTGGGAGGCCAGGGACCCGTTGGTCCGTTTCGAACGATAAGCGGAGACGATTTCGATGGGTTTGCGGCTACCAACCAGGCCATGCAGGTCATGCAGCAGTTCCAGGAGCTTGAGATCGATCGGTCGCGTTTCTCCAGTCCGGAAATCCCGCAGCAGGTGATGAATCTCCCGCAGCGAGGAGCGGATGTAACGTCCCTCGGCCCAATAGGTTCTGCGCAATTTCTCTCCCGTATGGAGGTGTTCGAACGACAGGACACGCTCTGCAACCCGACGCGGTTTTGCGGCCTCGGCCGATGTTGCCAGGAGCCCGGCGGCCACAAGACCGCACCCCAGGCGCAGCACAGCCCGCCGCGAGACCGCGCCTTCTTGCATCGAATCCCCCCCCATGAGGTATCATCCTTCCACAACCTGCGGCCTCATGCTGCACCGCAACACGATTGTCCGGCAAAAATGCGGAAAATGTCAAGAGTTGCCGAACAGCGTTTTGGAGAGAGCCTCATCCCATTGATAGATATCCGGGCGGAAATGGGTAACGCCTCCGTCATCGCTCCAGGCTGTGCGATAGACGAGATGGATCGGCAGGGGATTTTTCAGGTGAAAGACTTCGGTCTTGCCCTTGTCGATGAGCGAGTCGACTTTCTCTCGTGTCCAGTCGGGCTGGTCTTTCAAGGCCAGCAGAGCCAACTCGCGCGGCTTTTCGAGACGGATGCAGCCGGAGCTGGCGGAACGACTGTCCTTGCGGAAAAGGTCCCGGGACGGGGTGTCGTGCAGATAGACGTCATAGGGGTTGGGCAGCAGGAACTTCACCTGGCCCATGGCGTTGTGCGGTCCGGGAGCCTGCCGCAACCGGTAGGGAAAATTCGATACTCCGAGCCTGTCCCAGGCGATACCGGTCGGGTCCACCTCCACCAGACGTTCTCCTCGCTTGGCATACAGACGCATACCCTGCCGGGCGAAATAGCTCGGGTCGCGCTGAAGCCTGGGCAGGATGTCCGCTACCGCCAAGTGACGTGGAACGTGCCACACCGGGTTCAGCACCAGATCGGTCAGGGCGCTGGAAAACACCGGTGTCTGTCGCTGGGTCTGGCCGACGATCACACGCATGCTCAGGGCGATGGCCCCGTCTTCCACCACTTCCATCTCGGAGCCCGCGATATTGACCAGGATATGGCGGCTGCCGAGATCCTCCGGCATCCGGCGCCACCGTTCCATGTTTATCAGTATCTGACGAATCCGGTCGGCGATAGGAACATTGAGGGCCGCCAGGGTAGAGGCCCCTACCGTTCCATCCACGTTCAGGCCGTGTCTGCGCTGGAACACGCGCACCGCCTTCTGCACGGCACCGTCATAGCGCGTGGAGCGATCCTCGGCGGAGTGGGGCATCTCGCCGGTGGCACGTAGCCTTCTCCGCAAGATTTGAACCCTGGGGTCCTCCACCCCCAATACCATCTTGGGACCCTCCGGCACGATCGGCCAGCCCCCCTTGTCGGCCAAGGTCCGGTGAGTGGCCAGCGCCTGGCGCAGGCGACGATACTCCGGTTGCCGGGGCGGCAGGCTTTCCAGAAACGCCTTGAAATCGGTGGCGACGGCGGCGGACTTCAGCAGAGCCACCCCATCGAAGGCCTGGGGGATTGGCAGTCCTCCCGTCACCGCCAGGGCGGATGGGTTGACCCCCTTCGGCAGAGGAGTTCGACCACGCAGCAGAGCCCCGTATCGGACCAGGGACAGGGTAATATCCTGGTCCAGACCAGCCACGGCTGACGGATCCTCCACGTCTACCGCTGCAAGTCTTGCCGCCAGTTCGCCCCCCTCCAGTCCGCGGGGATCGATCCCCTCGCGGTCGGCGGTCCGCAGCGCCTCGACCAGCAACCGTGCCTCCGGTCTCACGCCCTGGTCCCCGAACCAGAGGGGACGGTAGTCAGTCATGGCATAATACCGCCGAAGAGCCGCTTCCGTCTCCGGTACGGTGATACCGACAAGGTCGGCAGCCTCGGGATAGGCGTGACGGATCGCCAGCGCCACCCGGTCCGCCGGTGCGGCTGCCCAGGCCCCGTGGCCGACCGTCAGCAAGACGGCGACCCCTGCGAACGCGGCAACCGTCCGAGACGCGACCCTGAACCACCGACCCCGCACCGACACGGCCACACCCATGACGAGAAAAACACAATTTACGGTAAGAGCTAGTGAGAATATTTCACAGCCGCGGCGGATCTTCCACCCGTGTCGGCTTGAGAGTCAATCACCTTGATCACCTGGACCCAGAGCCCGCGGAAGTGTGATCCCAGAGCCACGAACCTGACCAAATTTCTCTTTTTTACCGCTGAGCGGTTTACGAAACGGTCCCGGATGGAATCAGCAACGCCTGTTCCAACAGGGCAATCGGGTGAACCCGATTGCCCTGGTTTGTTCTTGTCCCTCAATCGCCGGGCGGGCGCGGACGCGCCCTTGGCTTGCGCGCACACGGGCGCGCGGGCGCTCAATGCGCCATTTGTTCCCATTTTACTCCAACTTGACATCCTAATTCCTATTTTCACCCGATTGCTCTGCCTGTTCCAACAGGATTCATGACAGACGGGGTCAAGATCGGTAGTATGGCACGACCTGTGGGAGGCGGTGGAATGGCGCGTGTCGTGAGTACCAAGGGGTCCGTAGTGGATCTCTCGTCACCGGACCGGTTCATCAATCGCGAGCTGTCCTGGCTGGCCTTCAACACCAGGGTACTGGAGGAGGCCGGAAACGTCCGCCATCCCCTGCTGGAGCGGCTTCGCTTCCTTTCCATATCCGCCGCCAATCTGGACGAGTTCTTCATGGTGCGTGTCGCAGGCCTGAAGGGACAGATTGCCGCCGGCGTCACCTCTCTCAGCGACGAAGGGCGTACCCCCGCGCAGCAGATTGTTGCCGTCAACGCCGAGGTCCGCAAACTGGTAGAGGAACAGAATGCCCGATGGTTGGCCCTGAAGGAGGAGATGAAGGCCGAAGGCATCTTCGTCATGAGCGCCGAGGATCTGGGCGATGGGGATCATGACTGGCTGGACGCCTTTTTCATGGACATGGTGTTCCCGGTTCTGACACCGCTGGCCATCGATCCGGCGCATCCCTTCCCCTTCCTGCCCAACCTGGGCTTTGCCCTGGTGATGCATCTGAGACGTCGCGACGACAGCGAGGCGATGCGGGCCCTGGTTCCGATTCCCGGTCAGATTGGCCGATTCGTGCGCATGCCAGGCAGGCCGCAGCGCTATCTGCCGCTGGAGGACATGCTCAGCCTGTACTACGATCGCCTGTTTCCCGGCTTCAAGGTCGAGCGTTGCGGCCATTTTCGCGTTATCCGCGACAGCGAGATGGAGGTGGAGGAGGAGGCCGAGGATCTCGTCCGCAGTTTCGAGACCGCGCTGAAACGCCGTCGGCGGGGAAATGTCATCCGTTTGTCCCTGAACCTCGCCATGCCTGACGAGCTGTCGGCCATGGTGCGTGACGAACTGGACGTCGCGCCCGAGGACGTATTCAACGGCGAAGTCTTCGTCGGTCTTGCCGAGACCAAACAGCTTATCA
>JBKACM010000071.1:0-10824 GCA_046269335.1 Alphaproteobacteria bacterium
ACAGAGTCCGGGCCGCCAGATTGTCCCGTACCACCCGCCGGCCCTCCCCCAGCAACAGCAGGGGATCGGGCAGACTGTCCAGAATGAGATTGCTGGAAGTCACCAGGGACGACAGTTCGGCGTTGGTCTCCACCCACAAGCGGCGCAACTGCACCACGGCGGTGGACAGCTCCCCGGCGACACCGGAGGAAAACTCGGGCAGAGCCACATCCCCGTGTCGGGTCAACTCCCGGGCGAAGATCGCCACCGCCAGGGTGTCGGAGAAATGGGGGCGCAGCAACGCCATCGTCAGCCCGATCACCACCACCATGCCGGCCAGGGCCGCCAGGGGCCGAAGTTCCCCAAGCAGCAACAGCACCAGAAACGCCCCTACCACCGGGGCCGCCACGGCGGCGGTCGGCCCGATCAGGCGTCGTAGGGGAACACTGGGTGCGGGCATGGGCCTGTTACGGGAAAACGTAACTGCCCAGATACTCCCAAGAAAGGAAAATAACAGCGAATGAAAAACAACCTGAGGACCAAGGATGCGAGGACCTGAGGCCCTCGCGCTCCCCGTTCGTTCCCATAATACCCATCATCCCCCCCGCACCAGCCGCCGTTTCACGTTGCGCAACAGCGGCAACAGGCCAGGAACCGGTGGGATCATCCGGACCTGGAATTGACCATACCCGATGGCATGCCAGGGATGGGTCAGAAACGCCCGCAGCAGCCAACCATACCCCCAAAGCCCATGCCCGGCGGCAATGCGGAAATGGCCGTAGTCGATCATGCACTTGACCATTTCCCGCTCCCCCGCCCGCAGAGCCTCGGGCGGCAGGTTCGGGAAGCGCCTGGCCTCGCCGTAAAGGGTGAGGAATTCCCGCGACTTGATTTCCGCGTATTTCGGAGAGGCCGACATGTTGACCGGATGAAAGCGATATCGGACCAGAACGTCAGGTATTCCGGCCAACCGGTAGCCATGACGGACCAAGGCCAGATACAGGGCGAAATCCTGGGCGTAAACGAAGTCGCTCGGGTAGCCGCCAACCGCGAACACGGCAGAGCGGCGCATCATGACCGAGGAGTGGACGATCGGGTTGCGCACGGCGGCGAAGGAGGCCAGGAAAGCCTCATGCTCGGTGGGAGGGATCAACTCGTCCCAGGTTTCGGCCCGGTCATCGAAGCGCAGGGTTCCGGTGGCCAGCAGAGCCACGTCCGGCCGCTGGCGCAGGAACGCCACCTGCCGCTCCAGCCGCTGGGGCTCGCAAAGATCGTCGGCGTCCAGAATGGCGATAAACTCGCCGGTGGAAAGCCCAAGCCCGAAATTGAGGGCCGGGGTACGGCCGACATTCCCCGGCAGAGTCACCACCCGCAGCCTGGGATCGGAAATCCGCCGCAGCCCCTCCGCCGAGCCGTCGCGGGAGCCGTCATCAATGGCGAGAATTTCAAAATCGGTCAGATTTTGCGCCAGCAGGGAGTCGATGGCCGGCCTGAGATAAGGTCCGGCATTGAAGACGGTCATCACGACGCTGACCACGGGCACGGGCGATGTCATCATAAGGTCAGGATACCCCGGCTCGTCCCCACAAGAAGGGGGGCGAGCGAGTATCCAGGGATTGGGGGGAGGCTGGCAACAGAAACCGAAATGGGGCCACCAGAGCAATCGGGTGAACCCGATTGAAATGGCCACTCCCTTTGTTGCTGCTCGAACCTCGCAATCGGGTTGATAACGCAAACATTATGAGGTACGCCGCACTGTTTTCGTTTCGTCGTCGCGACGCCTAGAGGAAGCCGTAGATCATGGGTTTCGAAATAGCAGCCCCTCAACGCGCCCTTCCTGGCTTCTGCCCGGTCGAGGCCGCCGTCGCCGCGATGGCTACCACTGGTATGGAAACACGCGGGGCTGTGTTCACGCGCCGCGAAGTCGTGGACTTTATCCTTGATCTTACCGGCTATACGGCGGACCAGCCCCTGCATCAGCGACGGTTGCTCGAGCCATCGATGGGGCAAGGGGATTTCCTGACTCCCATCATTGATCGCTTGTTCTCCGCCTACAGACGTTCCACTGCCAACCAACACACGGTTGTTCATGACCTGGCGGATTGCCTGCGTGCGGTAGAATTGCACCGCTCGAGTTACGATGAGACGCGGGAATCCGTTCGCGTAACACTCGAGGCCAAAGGGCTGAAGGAACAGGAGGCCGACGCGCTGTGCAGTCACTGGCTCGTCCATGGCGATTTCCTGCTGACGCCGCTTGAAGCGACATTCACGCATGTGATCGGCAACCCGCCTTATGTGCGCCAGGAAATGATCCCGGATGTGCTCATGATCGAATATCGGCGGCGCTACACAACGATCTATGACCGTGCCGACATGTATGTGCCGTTTATTGAACGCTCCCTGTCACTACTCGCGCCGAAAGGAGCTCTTGGCTTCATCTGCGCCGATCGTTGGATGAAGAACCGATACGGCGGACCACTGCGACGTTTCATCGCTGAAAATTTCCATCTCCGGCATTTCGTGGATATGTTTGACACCGATGCGTTCTTGTCGGACGTAATCGCTTACCCAGCGATCATCGTTATCGGCAGAGAACCTCCGAGCACAACCCGCATTGCACGCCAACCTGTTATCAACGCAGCTAAGTTACAAGCGTTGGCTAAAGTTATGACAGCGACGGAGTTGGCGCAGGATGAGGGCGTTTCCGATGTCGTTGGTGTGACCGACCGTGCCGAGCCCTGGATGCTTGGTGCGACCGACCAGTTGACGGTCGTGCGCCGCCTTGAAGCCGACTACCCAACGATCGAGGAAGTCGGCTGCAAGATTGGAATCGGCGTTGCTACCGGTGCCGATCACGTGTTCATCGGTCCCTTCGATCAGCTTGACGTTGAACCGGATCGCAAACTCCCCATCGTGATGACGCGGGACATTCAAACGGGAACCGTTGCCTGGCGCGGGTTCGGCGTCATCAATCCCTTTGGTGCCGACGGCAAGTTGGTTCCGCTCAACGCCTACCCGAAGCTGGCGGCATATCTCAAGCATCACAGCGCGGTAATCAAAGCGCGCCATGTCTCGAAGAAAAATCCGACCGGCTGGTATCGGACCATTGACCGAATTTATCCCGAACTGACGACGGTGCCGAAGCTGTTGATCCCTGATATCAAGGGCGCGGCGCATATCGTCTATGAGCCGGGGAACCTCTACCCGCACCACAATCTGTATTTCGTGACTACTGCCGAATGGGATTTGCGCGCACTGCAAGCCGTACTGATGTCGGACGTGACGCGCATTTTTATCGGGCTCTATTCCACGAAGATGCGGGGCGGTTATCTCCGTTTCCAGGCTCAATATCTCCGCCGCTTGCGCTTGCCGAACTGGCAGAACGTACCAGCAGAACTGCGTGCCGAACTGGCTCGAGCCGCTGAGGCGCGTGATTTCATGGCCTGCAATGCGGCAGTGGTGGAACTTTATCGACTGACTCCGCTCGAGCGGCAAGCCCTCGCACCTACTCCCGAGGCGGCTAATGTCGCTTGATCTATCGAATTACGAAACCAAGGCGCGTGAAGCGGTCAAAATATTCTGGGGCAATCGTGCCGCAGCGGTCCAGAAGCAACAAGAACTCGGCCGCTCCGATCAGGGCGAGCGGGCTGGAGTCACGAGCGGCAAGAATATGGACGGATTTCTGGCCCTTATTCAGGATGTCATCCGCGCCAATGGCCTGACCGACGCCCATATGATGGTCGGCCGTAAGGTCCTCACACTCCCCGGCTTCTTCCGCCCCACAAAGCTGTGGGACCTGCTCATCATCAACCATGGGCATTTGGTGGCAGCGCTGGAGCTGAAATCACAAGTCGGCCCGTCGTTCGGCAATAACTTCAACAACCGAACCGAGGAAGCGCTCGGCACCGCCGTCGATTTTTGGACGGCATATCGTGAAGGTGCGTTCGGGGAAGCGGCACGCCCGTTTGTTGGGTGGCTGATGCTGGTCGAGGACGCGCCGGGTTCACGCAGCCCGGTACGAGATAGCTCGCCACACTTCGATGTTTTCCCAGAATTCAGGAGCGCGTCCTACCTCGAGCGTTACAACATCCTCTGCCGCAAGCTGACACAGGAACGGCTCTATACGACCGCCACCGTCATGGCATCACCTCGCACGGCGGCAGGTTCCGGCGAATTCACCGACCTGTCTGAACTCACCAGCCTGAAAACCTTCATAACCAGCTTTGCCGGACATATCGCGGCCGAAGCGGCACGGACATAAGCCAGACCGTCCATTTCACATTTTCATCAACTGATCGTGTTGGTAACATATCTCCCATCCCAGCGAAGGACCTTGCTCTCCATGCCTCATCCCCCATTCCTGGAACGCGGACATCGGCCGGCTCGCGTCCGGAAATCCCCCCTGTTTCGGGGGGTGGGGTGGCGGGTGGGGGTGATGCTGGGGCCGATTGCCGGCCTGTGGGTCGCCGTCGGCTGGGCGCTCTCGTGGTGGGAGTAGAAATCACCCCTCCCCGGATCACGCTGGAGGGCCTTACTCTGGGCTACGAGCGTCATCCGGCGGTTCATCATCTGCATGGGGCTTTTCCCGCGGGTACCATGACGGCCGTCATAGGCCCCAATGGCGCCGGCAAGAGCACGCTTCTGAAGGGCGTCATGGGCCTGCTCCGCCCCATGGAGGGCCGCGTCGTCCTGAGCGGCCTGGATCGGCGGGAAATCGCCTATCTGCCGCAGCAGGCGGAAATCGATGTCGATTTCCCCATCTCGGTACTGGATACGGTGCTGCTTGGGTTGTGGCGACATCTGGGAGCTTTTCACTCCGCTACCGACGCCATGCTTGATCGGGCCCGGGAGGCTCTGTCGGCGGTGGGACTGGATGGGTTCGAGTCGCGATCGGTGGGATCGCTCAGCAGCGGCCAGCGGCAGCGGGTGCTGTTTGCCCGGGTCCTGGTGGCCGACAGCCCGGTGATCCTGCTGGATGAACCCTTTACCGCCGTCGACACGAAGACGACGGCCGACCTTCTGAACCTGGTTGTCGGCTGGCATGGAGAGGGGCGGATCATCGTCGCGGTTCTGCATGATCACGAACAGGTTTATCGCCATTTTCCGCAGACCCTGCTGCTGGCGAGGGAAGCCATCGACTGGGGTGATACGGACCGGGTTCTGACCGACGCCAATCTACGAAAGGCCAGGGAGATGTGCGAGGCCTGGGACGCGGAGGCACCGGTCTGCCTGCGGGGGTCGGCATGAGCGGCCTTGCCGACGGTCTGCTTCTTCTACAGGACGTGCTGTTGCAGCCCTTCCAGGAATTCGGCTTCATGCGCCGCGCCCTGGTGGCCTGCCTGGCCCTGGCACTGGGGGCGGGTCCGGTGGGCGTGTTCCTGGTGCTTCGCCGCATGAGCCTGATCGGCGATACCATGTCCCATGCGGTGCTGCCCGGGGCCGCCATCGGTTTCATGGTCGCAGGCCTCTCCTTGCCGGCCATGAGTCTGGGCGGTTTCCTGGCCGGTCTCACCGTTGCCGTTCTCTCCGGGCTGGTGTCCCGTTTCACCGCCCTGAAGGAGGACGCGAGCTTCGCCGCCTTCTTCATGATTTCGCTGGCACTGGGTGTGTTGATCGTCTCCCTGCGTGGCAGCAACGTCGATCTGATGCATGTTCTGTTCGGCACCATCCTGGCGGTGGATGATCCCTCCCTCATTCTGGTCGCCAGCATCGCCTCCTTCAGCCTGATCACCTTCGCCATGATCTACCGGCCCCTGGTGGTCGAGTGCTTCGACCCTGGCTTCCTGCGTGCTCTGGGGGAGCCCGGGGCGGCCTATCACCTGATTTTCCTGGTGCTGGTGGTCCTGAACATGGTGGCGGGATTCCAGGCCCTGGGGACCCTGATGGCCGTGGGATTGATGATGCTGCCGGCCACCGCCGCCCGCTTCTGGGCCAGCGAGGTCTGGAGCCTGACCCTGATCGCCATCGTGGTGGCCATGATCTCGGGCTTCGTCGGCCTGGTGCTTTCTTTTCATTTCAACCTGCCCTCCGGACCGGCCATCGTTCTGACGGCGGGAGGGCTGTACATCGTGTCCATGACTATCGGTCCGCGCCATGGACTGGTGGCCACCTGGCGTCGCGGAAAACACCTCCAGGCGTAGGGAGAGGTGCTCATGACCGGATATCTACTAGTAGAGATGATGCTCGCGGTCCTCCTGCTGCTGGGAACCGTTTCACCGGTTCTGGCCGATCCGTTGAAGGTGGTGACGAGCTTCAGCATTCTGGGTGACATGGCAAGACGGGTGGGTGGTGATCAGGTCCTGATCACCACCCTGGTAGGGCCTGATGGCGATGCCCATGTCTATGAGCCCACGCCGGCCGATATCCGTGCGGTGGCCCAGGCCGGGCTTTTGATCGTCAACGGGCTGGGCATGGAGGGCTGGATGGACCGCCTGGACAAGGCTGCCGGCTATAGGGGACCGGTCGTGGTGGCCTCTACCGGCGTCCGGGTACGCCATCCCAAGGGTGGAGACGGAAGAACGACCGATCCCCACGCCTGGCAGGATCTGAGCAACGGCCTGATCTATGTCGCGAACATTGAAGCCGGTCTGGCGGCGGCCGATCCAACCCACGCCGACACCTATCACGCCAACGCAAAATCGTTCTCCAAGGAACTGAAGGAACTGGATTCCTGGGTGCGGGCGGAAATCGGGTCCGTTCCCCCCGGGCTGCGACGGGTCATCACCTCCCATGATTCCTTCGGCTATTTCGGAGAAGCTTACGGCATCCGCCTCCTGGCTCCAGCCGGCATCGGCACCGAGGCCGAGATTACCGCCAGAAACCTGGCGACACTGGTCACCCAGATACGCACGACCCGCACCCGCGCCATTTTTTTGGAGAACATGTCCGATCCCAGGCGGATCGGTCAGCTTGAGCGGGAAGCAGGTGCCAGGGCGGGCGGTACATTGTACGTGGACGCCCTCTCCCCCGCCGGCGGACCGGCCCCGGACTACATCGCCATGTTCCGGCACAACGTCCCGCTACTCAAGGACGCGATGCTGAGGAATGGGAGAACGGATTGACTCCCGCCGTCAGGGGTCCCATGTTGGAGGCATGAGCACCGCAACGTTCGATAAACTGATCTACCTGGAAACGCTGAAAGCCTCCGGCATCCCTGAGGCGCGGGCCCACGCCCATGCGCTGGATGAGGCCATGCGGGACGCCGTGGCAACCAAAGGCGATATCACCGCGTTGCGCGCTGACATGGAAACCAGGATTGCCGAACTCAAGTTCGATCTGCTGAAGTGGATCGTTGGCCTTGCCCTGGCCCAGATGGGCCTTCTGGTCGGGCTCCTGATCAAGCTGCACTGACCGTCTCTCCATCCAGAAACCGGCGAACCCCGAGCACGCGGGACCGCCGGATGTCTCCATCTGTGCGGCCGTCTGTGCGTGTTTTAACCCTGAGTCAAAATGTGCACGGCGGTATTACGCCAAGCCGATGTAGGTAAATCCGGCGTCGGTGACCGCGCCTCTCACCACCGCGTCATCGGCGACATTGTCCACCATGACCCTTGCCGCCGCCAGGTCCACCTGAACCTCGGCCCCCGGTGCCGCCGCCTTGATCGCCGCCTCCACCGACCGGGCGCAGCCGCCGCACGTCATGCCGGCCACCAGATGTGCTTTCTTCATGGTTTCCTCTTTTCTTCCAAATTCCGACATTCAACGCCGTGGCTGTGCCGCCACCTTGTCCAGCCCGTTCATCCGCTGGCGGATGATGGCGCTTATGGGGACCAGCACCAGACCCTTCTGATGAAGAGTAGGCAGCCAGGCCCGCAACGCCTCGATGGTTCCATCCCTGGGATGTCCTATGGCGACGGCATAGCCACGCGATCTTGCGATGTGTTCGAGTTCGCTCAGACGAGCCTGGATATGGGCCACCTCCGGTTCGTTGTCCAGGAAGACATCCCGTACCGCATACGGTACGCCCGCATGGCGCGCCACCTCTCCCCCGACCGAGTTGTTGGCGGTGCGGGAATCCAGGAACAGCAGTCCCCGGTTTTTCAACTCCTGCATCACCACGGTCATACCCCGGGCATCGCTGGTGAACAGGGATCCCATGTGGTTGTTGATCCCGACATAGGACTTGAAAAGGGAGAACATGCCGGCAAGGAGGTGACGCAGGCGGTCATTGTCATGGCGGGTCAGCAGCACATCCGGGCCCGGATTAAGGGACTGGTTCTTCGGCTCCATCGGCACGTGAATCATCAGCTCATGCCCGGCGGCAAGGGCGGCATGGGTCTGCCCGGCAAGGTCGTGGGCGTACGTGAGGTAGGAGGCCGTCAGCGGTCCCGGCAATTTCACGATCTGCATCGAACGGCCCCGGTCAACACCGAGATCATCGATGACCACCGCCACACGCGGACGGCCATCCGGCGGAGGAGCAGGCACGGCAAATCGCTGCCATGGCAATCCCTCGGCATGTGATTCGGTCTGCGACGGTGCCTCCACCCCCCGAGGCGCGACCGGCAACGTTGGCGGAGAGGCTATCGCGAACGGTCGGTGCAGCGGAATCGGTGCCGGCGGAATCGGAGGAGCCACCGGTATCGGCGGGATGACGGTCGGCACCGGAGGAGGTGTCTCGGCCACCTGCGCATCCGGCACAGGCACAGGCACGGGAGCGGAAACGAGAGCACTCTCCCCGGGCGGGCGATAGGATTCCTGGGCCGTTTCCTCGCCCCGCTCCGGAGCCACTTCGTTCATCAGAAAAGCCGGGGGCGAAAAGGTCTGCGGAACCTGGGAAGGAGCATGCACATCCGTGCCCACCGACGCGACGTCGCGGGTCGAGGGCTTTAGCAGGGAGGGTGCCGGTTCCACCAGTACCGGCTCGACGGAACGTTCCTGACTCCGGGGCGTGGAGGCTTCGATCGTGTTTCTTGTCGTCTGTCCGGTCAGAAGAGCCACGCCGATCCCGAAGGTGATCCCAAGGACAAAAATGACCCCGATCAGGACGGGTAGGGCTCGGCGTCGGCTGGGAACGGGGATGCCCAGGGATTTCAGAAGCACGACCATGGCCTCGGCCCGGCGGCGCGGAGCCTCCTGACGCAGATGACGCACCCAGGCGGCACCTTGGGGCCTGGACCGCACCTTGCGCGGCACGAATCTCTTCATCCGATGACTTCCGTTCGGTTCGGCCGCCAGCGCCGCAGGAGGAGGGAATTGGAGACCACGCTGACACTGGAAAACGCCATCGCCGCTCCTGCCACCACCGGCGTCAACATGCCGGCCGCCGCCAGGGGAAGAGCCACGACGTTATAAACCAGGGCCCAGAACAGGTTCTGCCGGATCTTGGCATAGGTGGCCCGGGAAATTCCGAATGCCCAGGGCAACAGCGCCGGGTCGCCCCTCATCAGGGTGACGGAGGCGGTCTGCATGGCCACCTCGCTGCCGGTGCCCATGGCCACACCCACGTCCGCCACCGCCAGGGCCGGGGCATCGTTGATGCCATCCCCCACCATGGCAACGGTGGCTCCGGCCGATTTCAACGACTCGATTTCCGCCGCCTTGCCGGCCGGCAGCACCTCGGCCACCACCCGCTCGATGCCGAGTTGCCGCGCCACCGCTATCGCGGTCAGATGGTTGTCACCGGTCAACATCACCGGTTCCACCGAGAGGGCCCTCAACCCGGAAATGGCTTCCATCGCCGTCGCCCGAACCGGATCGCTGACCCCGATGTACCCAAGGAGTGTCGGAGCACCTCCCTCCTCTCCCCCGGAGCGGGCCAGCCACATCACCGAGCCCCCCTCCACCTCCAGGGACCGGGCAGCAGCATCCTGAAGGGTCAGGTCCAGACCTTCCTCTGTCATCAGGCGCCGGCTGCCCAGAAGCAGAACCCTCCCCTCCACCACCGCCCTGGCTCCCCGCCCGGCCAGCGCCCGGAACTCCGACACCGGCGGCAGTTCGAGATTTTCCTCGGCCGCCAGGGCCAGCACCGCCCGAGCCAGAGGGTGCTCGCTCCCCTGCTGGACGGCGGCGGCCAGACGCACCACCGAATCCCGGTTCTCCGCCACCGGATGCACGACGCGAACGGTGGGCCGACCCTCGGTCAGAGTTCCGGTCTTGTCGAAAACGACGGTATCCACCCGGTGCGTCTTCTCCAGGGCCAGGGCGTCCCGTATCAGGATCCCGTGCCGGGCGGCAACGCCGGTACCCACCATGACTGCGGTGGGCGTGGCCAGCCCCAGGGCGCAGGGACAGGCGATCACCAGTACCGACACCGCCGCCACGAAGGCCGCCTCCGCATCGCCAGCCACCAGCCACCAGCCCAGGAAGGTGGCAACCGCGAGAGCCACTACCACCGGCACGAACACCGCCGATACCTGATCCACCAGCCGCTGGACCGGTGCCTTGCTGGCCTGGGCGCTCTCCACCAGCCGGATAATGCGGGAAAGCATCGTATCGGCCCCAACCCCGGTGGCCACGATCCGCAACAGACCATCGCCGTTGATGGCTCCACCGGTCACCGGGTCGCCCTTTGTCTTGACGACCGGCAGACTTTCCCCGGTAACGAGGGACTCATCGGCCTGGCTGTCGCCCTCCAGGATCCGGCCGTCGACCGGAAAGCTCTCGCCCGGACGTACCACCACCACGTCACCGACCCCCACCCTTCCGGCCGGAATTTCGACCAGGACCCCGTTCCGTTCGACCCTGGCAATGTCGGGGCGCAGACGCATCAGGGCGCGAATGGCCTCGGAGGCACTTCGCTTGGCCCCGGTTTCAAGCCATTTTCCAAGCAGCACCAGAGCGATCACCACCGCACCGCCCTCGAAGTAGAGATCCTGGACCGGCCCCCCCCACCGCCCCGATGCC
>JBKACM010000072.1:0-10815 GCA_046269335.1 Alphaproteobacteria bacterium
CCTTCAGAGCGATTTCCAACCGGGTTGACCCGGCCGGAGACCGCTCTAGAGTCTGCCTCTGGCCGCTCAAGCGCCGCGCGGGCTTATCGCGGTATCCGACTTGGTCGGAAACCGCTCTAAACTCAGAAACTGGGACTCTCGAAGTCCACATGGTGCCACGGGGTCACCCGCAGGATCATCGCCGGACTGGTGTTTGGGTCCAGGTGAATATGATGCCGCGACCCGCTCCACAGGTGCTTGGCCCCGCTGATCAACTCCTCCACCGCGAAATTGTCCTGATCGGTCAGACGCATGTCGTACAACGGCAACTCGATGTCACAGGCGTGAGCGTCGAACGGGTCCAGATTGACGGCGATGAACACCATGTTGGAACGGTCCAAAGTCATCTTGCCGTAGAACAGGACATTGTCGTCGTGGGCCGGATAGAAATTCAGATTATCCAACTCGTGCAAGGCCGGATTTTCGCGGCGAATACGGTTGACCGCGGCAATCAACGGCTTGATGTTGCCGGGGCGATCCCAGTCCCATACCTTGTACTCGTACTTCTCCGAGTGCAGGTATTCCTCCTTGCCAGGCACGGCGGCATTCTCACACAACTCATAGCCGTTATAGATGCCGTAGACGCTGGACAGGGTCGCCGCCAGAACGAAGCGGGTCATGAAGGCCGGACGGCCACCCTTTTGCAGGAATTCCGGCAAGATGTCGGGCGTATTGGCGAAGAAATTCGGCCGCAGGTATTCCACCGCCTCCGTCTTGGTCAGATCATGCATGTAATCCATCAATTCATGCTTGAAATTCCGCCAGGTGAAGTAGGTGTAGGACTGGGAGTACCCGACCTTGGCCAGCATCTTCAGCATCGGGGGCCGGGTGAAGGCCTCTGCCAGGAAAATCACGCCGGGATCCTTTTCCCGGACTTCACGGATGACCCACTCCCAGAACGGCACCGGTTTGGTATGCGGATTGTCGACCCGGAAGATCCTCACCCCCTGTTCGACCCAGAACAGAAAGGCGTCCCGGATTTCCCGCCACAGTCCCTCCTGATCCGCCCCATAGAAATCGACGTTGACGATGTCCTGGTATTTTTTCGGTGGATTCTCGGCATACTTGATGGTGCCGTCGGGACGGAAACGGAACCAGTCCGGATGATCCTTGATCCACGGATGATCCGGGGAACACTGGATGGCGAAGTCCAGGGCCATTTCCATGCCATGGGCCTGGGCGGCCGCCACCAGGTGGCGGAAATCCTCCAGCGTGCCCAGATCGGGATGAATGGCGGTATGCCCCCCTTCATGACTGCCGATGGCATAGGGGCTGCCGGGATCATCGGGTCCGGCGACCAGGGAATTGTCCGGCCCCTTGCGATGGCTGCGGCCGATAGGGTGAATAGGAACAAAGTACAGCACGTCAAAGCCAAGATCACGAATCTCCGGCAGACGTCGCTCACAGTCCTTGAACGTGGCGCACCTGCCGGGCTCGGTCCCCTGGGAACGGTGGAACATCTCGTACCAGGCGGCATAGCGGGCCGCGACGCGGTCCACGAAGACTTCCAGTTCCCGATCATAGCGGCAGGCGGCGGAGCGGTCCGGCCAACGGTGATTGATGGCCTCCACCTCCTCCGACAAGAGTACCCTGGTCCGTTCGTCGTACTCGGCGTGATCGTAGCGCTTCAACAGATCGTTCAGGTGCTTTTTGTCGGGGTTCTTCGCCCGCGCCGCCGTCTCGGCCAGCAGAGCGCGGCCTTCGATCATCTCGACGCTGACATCCTGGCCGGCGGCCAGCTTCTTCTGTAGCTCATCACAGAAGCTGCGATAAGCGTCGGTCCAGGCCTCCACGGTGTAATAATAGTAGTCGTTATGGTCCAGGCGGACGTGTCCCTGCCACTGGTCGAGACCGGGATTGATGCATACCATCGGCGCTTCCCGCCAGGTTTCCTCACCACGTCGGCGATAGAGAACGACAACGGAAAGCTTGTCGTGCCCATCGCGGAAAACCTCGGCCGTCACCGTCATCTCGTCGCCGACCTCGCGTTTGACGGCATAGCGCCCGCCATCCACCTCCGGCCTGACGTTCTGGACAATGATGGGGCGGCTGTTCAGGTTGCTGACAAGCCCCTTCACACCTGCATGAGCGGATTTTTGCGATGAAACCTTTCCGGTAGTCTTGTTCATCTGCCTGTCCCTGTCCCTACATGTTCACGAAAACCCGAGCCTCGCTGGGCGAGAGCATCACCATGTCGCCGACCGATACCGTCTGCGGTTCGCGATCGGGGGTGATTTCGCGACAGGTGCCGACCTCGGCACCAAGCTGCTCAAGCCGCGCCCCATGGGTCCGATCCGGATCGGTGTTGATCAATGTCAGCGCGAATCCGCCGTTCCTGGTGGTGCGCAGGAGGCCCGTCACCTTGGCATCCGCCAACGGGATGTGGCGCGTGGGGCCCTCCTCGTTGAAAACCGGGTGCTCCGCCTTCATACGATTGACCGCCGACACGTAGCCGCTGATGTCGAACAGCGGCGTCTCCCAGTCGGCACTGGTGGTGGTCACGACGTTGAGCTTGCGGCGGAAGCCGTACTCGTACCCCACCGGCATCATCACCCCGGTGGAAAACACCGTGGCGAACAGGTACCGCTGACGGTAGAGCCGCTCGATCCGGCCCGGATCGGCGGGATGCCCCAACGCCTCCAGTTCGTGGGCCAAGCGGTCGGTATCATGGCTTTCCGGGAACGCGACACTGGGAGCGATGCGGCGGAACGACTCGTATTGCTCCAGAAGCCAAGGGGACTTGAAATCCCACCACTTGGCACTGTTGAACAGATAGTCGAACCCCGCGGAGCGCAACGCCTCCACCTGCTCCAGCCGGCACCCCAGAGTCTCGGCGAAAAAGGCCGCGTCCTTGCGCTTGAAACGGGCGAACCGGGTCAGGTGGGACCAGACCTCGGCCGGAACCTGGTAGGCGGCGTCACAGCGGAAACCGCGAATGCCGCAATCGATGGCAAAGCCGATCAATTCTCCCCAGTAGCTGGTCATGGCGGCCCGGGTGGAGGGATTGCGGTACTCGATCTCCGCCAGATCGCCCCACACCGTCACCTTGCGCGAGTCGGCTGGATCGATGGCGCGAGGAGAATGCAACGAACCATCGGCCTCGTGCATGAACCAGTCAGGATGCTGCTCCGCCAGAACCGCGTCCTTCGAGGTGTGGTTGATGACCAGATCCATGATCACCGACAGGCCCAACTCCCCGGCCCGCCAGGTAAAGGCCGACAACAGCTCCCTCAGGCCCCGGTCGGACCCGTCCCACATCCGGTCATGGATGCGGTAGTAGTCCTTGACCGCGTACAGACTTCCCGAGAACCCCGGATAGTGAAAGGGATTCAGGTAGATCCAGTTGAACCCCATGTCCGCGATGCGCGGCAGATGCTCTTCCCACTGCGGCACGGAGCCACACAGCAATGGAAATAGATTATAGATGCGCGGTCCCTGACCCTGACCCATGACGCCCCCCCTTCCCTCTCCGGTTCCGACACGGCCGGCTCAGCCGACGGCCTTGCCCAAGGATTTGTAGAGGGTGAGCGTCTGCTCGGCGATGCTGCGCCAACTGTAATTGTCCTCCACCCGCTTGCGGCCCTTGGCCCCCATTTGCGCCTGGAGGTCCGGATTGCGGGCCAGACGGTTGATGGCGTCGGCCATGGCGGCGGAGAATCCAGCCGGGTCGGTGGGATCGTGGGGCATGTTGGAGGACAGCTTGGCGTCGATCAGAAATCCGGTCTCGCCTTCCACCACCACCTCGGCGATCCCTCCGACCTTGCTGCCGACAACCGGTGTGTTGCAGGCCATGGCCTCCAGGTTGATGATCCCGAACGGCTCGTAAATGGACGGACAGCAGAACACCGCCGCCTGGGAGTACAGGGCGATGGTGGTTTCACGCTTGACCATCTCCGGGATCCAGACGATGCCGGGGCGGTGGGATTTCATTTCGGCGACCATCGCCTCCAGCTCCCGCTGCAATTCCGGCGTATCGGACTCGCCGGCGCACAGCACCACCTGGACATTCGGGTCAATCTGCGAGATCGCCTGAAGAAGATAAAGAAGGCCCTTCTGCCGGGTCATGCGGCCGACGAACAGGACATAGGGCTTGTTCGGATCGATGCCGAAACGATCCAGCACCGACTTGTCCCCGATATATTTATATTCATCCGTGTCGATGCCGTTGGGAATGACCGGCACCCGCTCCGGTGCCACGTTGAACAGCCGCAGGATGTCCTCGCGGGTGCTCCTGGAGACGGCGACAACGGCATCGGCCATTTCCAGGGCCGTCTTTTCGATCCACGACGAGAGATCATAGCCGCGACCAATCTGCTCCCGCTTCCACGGCCGCAGGGGCTCCAGGGAGTGGACGGTGACCACCAAGGGGATGCCGTAGAGGATCTTGGTCAGAATGCCGCCGAACTGGGCATACCAGGTGTGGCAGTGGACCACGTCGGCGTCGATTCCCTGGCCATTGAAGGCCAGGCCGGTGGCGACCGCCTTCAGGGGAGAAACCAGCTCCTTCGGACAGCCCGCGAACACAGACCCATCGAACTTGGTGCCCAGCACCCGAAGCTGACCCTGGGTGAAGTCCTGTTCCTGGAAGCTGCGAACCTCCACCGGCGTAAGCTTGGAAAGCTCACGGGACAGGTACTCCACGTGAACGCCGGCCCCACCGTATATGTTTGGTGGATATTCATTGGTCATCAACAGGACGCGCATCTGGTTCCCCCCGGAAGAAGCTGACAAAATTTTCCCCAAGATCGGCCTTTTTCCCCGCTCCCGTCAATCCACTTGTGGGGGGGAAAGGGGGGTGGGAACCATGTCAACGAGCGCGAGTTTCCGCCACCAGGAACGACCCGGAAGCCTACCTGGCAACCAGCTTGATCAAAGCCGCCAACCCACCAAGGATGACGAGGGTCTGAAGCCCAAGTGCGCCGATCATCCACTTCATCATCTCGGCCTTGGTCTCGGACATTTCGGCCTTGAGATCGGAGCGCAGAAGCGCGACCTCGCTCTTGAGATCCCCCTTGGTGACCAGATCCTGAAGATCGGCCTCGCGGGCCTCTCGTAATACATCCGTGACGGCTTCGGCCTGGGACTCGGTAAATCCGACATCCTTCAGGCGTTTGACGATCTTGAACGTGTCGATAGCGAGCGTGGTCATGGCACCCCCTTCCCTGCCAGAATCATCTCATTGAGGTTGGGAGTCAATGCGGACAGCCGGGCTCTGCAGAGCTCCCAGGACTCCGGGAAGCCCTTGCCCGCCCCCCCCTGCCGGCACTAAGCTCCCGAGCGTCATGGAACTACGGGATGACACATGGACACGCCCTTCCTTCGTCGGGTTACCCTCAAGAATTACAGGAGCATTGCCGCCTGCCGGGTCGATCTTGGCCCCCTGATGTTCCTGGTGGGACGCAACGGTGCCGGCAAGAGCAATTTCCTGGACGCCCTGCGCTTTGTCGCCGACGCCCTGAACAATTCCCTGGATCATGCCCTGCGCGAACGCGGCTCCCTCAACGAGGTCCGACGCCGTTCGGGAGGACACCCCACCCACTTCGCCATACGCCTGGATTTTCAGCTTCCCGAGGGAAGCCATGGCCATTACGCCTTCAGTGTCGGGTCAAAATCCGGAGGCACGTATGAGGTCCAGGAGGAGGAGTGCTGGATAGGGGAAAGCAATTTCCACGTCCGTTCCGGTGAGGTTGAGAAAGCCTCCTTCGGTCCCGTGCCGGCAACCCTGCCCGATCGTCTGTTCCTGGTCGCGGCTTCCGGCCTTCCGGCGTTCCGGCCGGTGTTCGATGCCCTTTCCCGGATCGAGGTCTATAATCTCAATCCGCGATCAATCGCCGCCATGCAGAGACCCGATCGCGGCGACAAGCTCCGACGTGATGGCAGCAACGCGGCGAGCGTCCTGCAAAAGCTGACCCCGGAGGCGCACGAACGGATCAAGGAATATCTCTCGCGCATCGTTCCCGGCGTTTCGGATGTTGGCACGAAAGTTCTGGGTTCGCAGGAAACCATCGAATTTCGCCAGAGTGTTCGCGGGCTGGAGCATCCGTGGCGGTTTCTGGCCGCGTCCATGTCGGACGGCACCTTGCGTGCCTTTGGTATTCTTCTGGCGATCTTCCAGACCGGAGGGAAGCCCCCGCCCCTGATCGGGCTGGAGGAGCCCGAGGTGGCGCTCCATCCGGCCGCCGCCAACGTCCTGCTTTCCGCTCTACGCGAAGGGTCCCGTCATAGTCAGGTCCTGGTCACCAGTCACAGCCCGGACCTTCTGGACAATCCGGACATACCCGTTGATTCGTTGCTGGCGGTGGAAAACTCGGATGGCCTTACGCAAATCAACGCCATCGACCAGGCGGGCTGGGACGCCTTGATGGAAGGGCTATTCACCGCCGGGGAACTCCTGCGCCTGAATCAGCTTGCGCAACCTTCCGACGCCGCGATCGATCCCAAGACTCTCCGGATCTTTGGCCGGAGTAAACCCTGAAGATGCGCTTCATAGCTCCAATCGTCGAGGGTCATGGGGAAGTTGATGCCGTTCCAATTCTGATAAGGCGCATCCTGGGTAACGATGTGAAAGTCAATCCCCCCATACGCATCAACGTGGCCTCCTTTCTCCATGATCACGAATATTTTCTCAAATACATCTCCCTTGCCGCCGGCAAAGCCGCCCAGTCGTCCCAGGGCGGCGTGTTGATTTTGATGGATTGCGAAGATAAATGTCCCGGAATTCTGGGACCCGAGTTGCTGAGCAAAGCCAGAACCGCAGGAAACGATGTCCCGATCCTGGTCGCTCTGGCATATCGCGAATATGAAACCTGGTTCATGGCAGCGGCGGAGTCCCTGCGTGGTCTTCATGGCCTGCCTAAGGATCTCTCACCACCCTCCGACGTGGAGAAAACCAGGGATGCCAAGGGCTGGCTGAAAAAGCACATGGACAAGAAAAAGCCCTACGATCCGATTGTTCATCAATCCAAATTCACGCGCACATTCGATATCGAACAGGCCTGCTCCAATCATTCCTTCAACCGGTTCCGTCAACGTCTCATCACTTTTCCGCCCCTATGATACCCCCCCAAGTCGGGAGTTTCCGGCCGAATGATCCCTTCCACTGACGATGACTGCTTTTGCGCCTCCCCCTCCCTGATGACGGTGGAGGAGGCACTGGCCCTGCTGGAGCGCACCCTTTCCGTCGCGGTCGGTGTCGAGACCCTGTCCTTGACCGCCGCCAGCGGCCGGGTTCTGGCGCGGGACGTGGTTTCCTCCCTCAACCTGCCGCCCCATGACAACTCGGCGATGGATGGCTACGGCGTCTTTCTGGACGATCTTCATCCCGACACCCAGACCCGCCTGCCGGTCACCGGGCGGGTGCCGGCTGGCGGGGTTCTCGGACGCAAGGCAAGACGGGGCGAGGCGATCCGGATCTTTACCGGGGCAGCGATCCCCGAGGGCATCGACACGGTGCTGATGCAGGAGGATTGCCAGGATCTGGGGGACGGGCAGGTCCTGCTTCCTTCCTGGAAAAAACGGGGGGCCAACTGTCGGCGGGCCGGCGAGGACGTTGCCGCCGGAGCGGTGGCGGTCCTGGCGGGTTCCAGGCTGCGGGCTCAGGAAATTGGCCTTATCGCGGCGGTGGGACAATCGGAAATCTCCGTGTACCGTCCCTTGCGGGTGGCGCTGTTCTCCACCGGCGATGAGTTGCGGGAGCCTGGCCATCCCCTGACACCGGGCTGTATTCACGACGCCAACCGTTACTCGGTGCGGGTCCTGCTGGAAGGCCTGGGCTGTGCCGTCACCGACCTTGGCATCCTTCCGGACCGGTTGCCGGTGGTGAGCCAGGCGCTGAAAGACGCCACGCCCGGTCACGACCTGATCCTCACCTCCGGCGGCGTGTCCACCGGTGAGGAGGATCACGTCAAGAACGCCGTGGAGTCGCTGGGAACCCTGCACTTCTGGCGTCTCGCCATCAAACCGGGCAAGCCCCTGGCCATGGGCCATGTCGCCGGCGTGCCTTTCGTGGGCCTGCCCGGCAATCCCGTCGCCGCCATGGTGACGTTCCTGATCCTCGGCCGGGCGGTGGTGGCGAGGCTTTCCGGACGAACTCCGGTCCGCCTGCGCCCTTATTCCATGCGGGCCGGCTTCAGCACCACCCGGGCCGCCGGCCGGCGCGAATTTCTCCGGGCCCGCGTTCTCCCGGGCGAGGACGGTCTTCCCACGGCAGTCCCCTTTCCGACCCAAAGCTCGGCCGTGCTGTCGTCCCTGGTCCACTCCGAAGTGCTGATCGATCTTGGCGAGTGCCTTACCAGCGTGAAAGAGGGTGATATGGTGCCGGTGCTGTCGCTGGCGGAACTGGCATGGTAGCTCGCTGATACCGCCCGGCCCTTTGCGAATACCCGGCCGGTGATTATATAACTACACTCAGGTCAGAGTTCTCCGGCACGGGTTGGAAGCTTGAAGATCATCGTTCTCGGCGCTGGCGTGGTTGGGGTTGCCACTGCCTATTGGCTCGCACGCGAGGGACACGAGACCCTGGTGCTCGACCGTCAGCATGCTCCGGCGCAGGAAACCAGCTTCGCCAACGGCGGCCAGATTTCCGCGAGCCATGCCGAGCCGTGGGCCAATCCCGCAACACCCGGCAAGATTCTGAAATGGCTGGGAAGGGCCGATGCACCCCTCGTCGTGAAGTGGGGACGATACGATCCGGCGCTGTGGACGTGGGGGCTCCGGTTCCTGCGCAACTGCACCCCGGCCAGGACGAAGCGCAATACCGAGTTGACACTAAGGCTGGCCCTGTACAGCCGGTCCTGCCTGAAGGCCCTGCGCGCGGAGACGGGAATAGAGTACGACGAGAGGGAGCAGGGCATCCTTCACATCTACCGGGACAGAGGCGAGTTCCGCCAGGCCTGTCACGCGGCGGCAATCATGGAGTCCCTCGGCCTGCGCCGGGAGACCTGCACCGCCGAGGCCTGCGTCGGCATCGAACCGGCCCTGAGCGGCGTGGCCGGAGAACTGGCCGGGGGGCTGTACAGCCGCGAGGATGAAAGTGGCGACGCCCACCGTTTCACCGTCCGCCTCGCCGTACTGGCCCAGGCCCTGGGGGCCGAGTTTCGCTATGGGATCAACATCACCGGGTTCGAGACCAGCGGCCGGCGCATCTCCGCCCTTGCCACCTCCGCCGGCCTCCTGCGGGCGGATGCCTATGTCCTCTCCCTGGGCAGTTACAGCCCCCTCCTGGCACGTTCCCTGGGCCTCCGCCTGCCGATCTATCCCGCCAAGGGATATTCCATCACCGCCCCGATCCTTGACGAGAGCCGGACCCCCTCGGTCAGCATCACCGACGACGAACACAAGATGGTGTTCTCCCGCCTGGGCAACCGGCTTCGCGCCGCCGGCACCGCCGAGCTGGCCGGCTGGGACTCCTCCCAGACCCCGGTCCGGGCCCAGGCCATTCTCCGTCACGCCAGAACCCTCTTCCCGTATGCCTGCGATTACGAACAGGCCGAGCCATGGGCCGGGCTGCGCCCCAAAACACCCGACAGCGTCCCAATTCTGGGCCCCTGCCCCATCGAAAACCTGTTCCTGAACACCGGCCACGGTACCCTGGGCTGGACCATGGCCTGTGGCTCCGCCAGGGTGCTCGCCGACCTGATCGCCGGGCGGGAGCCGGAAATTCCCATCGCCGGGCTGGGGTTGGATCGGGAATAATACCGGCTGGGCTATGCTCTCTTGCTGAAAGCCGTTGTCGGAAACGATCAAGAACGAGGGGACTCGTCCCCTCGTGCTCCCTATTTCTTTCCGATTTTTTCCGGGGAGCGCGAGGGGCCTCACGTCCCCTCGCATGACTTTCCTTGCTAATCTATCTCGAA
This sequence comes from Alphaproteobacteria bacterium, assembly GCA_046269335.1. Lineage (GTDB taxonomy): Bacteria > Pseudomonadota > Alphaproteobacteria > Rhodospirillales > Rhodospirillaceae > JADFXL01. The sequence goes on from JBKACM010000072.1 coordinate 9,894, forward strand.
CACCCCCTCGATTTCGACCGTAACCCCGAACGGCAGGGAGGAGGACCCCACGGCGGCGCGGGCATGGCGGCCGAGGTCGCCGAAGACCTCCGCCATCAGATCGGAGGCCCCGTTCAGAACCTTCGGATGATCCTGGAAATCCGCCGTGGCGTTGACGAAGCCGACCAGACGGACCACACGCCGCACCCGGTCCAGGTCCCCGTCGCAGGCCACCCTTGCCTGGGCAACCAGATTGAGGCCACACAGCCGTGCCGCCTGATAGCCATGTTCAAGGGACACCTCACCGGTCCCCATCTGGCCGGTATAGCGGATTTCTCCGTTCAGCACCGGCACCTGGCCGGCAACGAACAGCAACCCGCCGACGCGCACGAAGGGAACATAGTTCCCGGCAGCCGCGGTCGGTCTGGGCAGTTCGATCCCCAACTCCCGAAGCCTGGTTTCGATGGTTCCAACCATGTGATCCTCCGTAATCGCAACTGCCCAGATACTCCCAAGAAAGGAAAACAACCTAAGGACCAAGCAATGGTTCCTGGAGGTCCTCTTGTTCAGAAGGCAGTAGAGTATGCAGCTAATAGTATTGCTTCTTCGATGAGTCGAAGAGGAAGTGATGCTAGTATGTTTTCAACGGTGCCTCCATCTTATACATCTGGAGGGTCATCGTTGTATTTAAAAGGAATTAAATTAGGAGCTAGTACAGGTCGTTATCGAGGAAAGTTTAATAAACCTCGAAAGACTAAAAATCCAAAAGTGGAAACGATGTGTTTGCAAAAAGGATTTCATACTACTACTGAAATCCATGGAACTATTACTGATGATCATTGTGCTTATATTGGACATAGTACATTTGATATTGAAGGATATGCTCATGGAATAGTTGGAGCTCTTTTACGTAAGTTGTTGAAAAAGGGAGGTATTACTGTTG
>JBKACM010000073.1:0-10792 GCA_046269335.1 Alphaproteobacteria bacterium
CAGGAAAAGGGACGGGGGCGTGGGCGCGAACGGGAGGAGCAGCCCGCACGGGCCGCCAGCACCGCACCCGCTGTCCGGGATCGTGTCGCGTCGCCGGCGGCCGTCGAAGCTCGCGGACAACGCCCCTCCAGACGCAGCCTGCGCGATGACGGTACTGGCGTCGGTGCCATGGAACATCCGGACGACGTGCTGGGTTTCGGCGATCATGTGCCGGACTTTTTCCTGGTCCGTCCCATCCTCGTTCCCATCGATATCTCCGATGACGAAGACGGAACGGAGGATGCCGCCCCCATCGCACATCGTTTCAACGAGCCGGAGATCGTGGAGCCCGTAGGGGTCGTGGAGGAGGTCGGTGCCACCGAGTCCCCACCTGCGGCCGAGTCCCTTCCCATGGAGCCGGCAACGGAGGGTCCGTCGGAGGCCGTTGCCGATTCCTCCCCCCCTCTGTCCCCCTCCGGGGAAGAGGCAAGCATTGCCGCCGAGACTCCGGCTTCGGATTCCGCTGATGCCAAGCCGGCGCGGCGTACCCGGTCTACGGCCGGAAAAAAATCCACATCCCGGAAGAAGGCTGCCGAGGAGACGGATGGAGAGAAGGCACCGGCGCGGAAGGCACCCCGTGCTCCGGCAAAACCCAGGGCTCCCAGGGCCCGAAAGTCCGCGGTAGCTCCTGAATCCGGAGCTCCCGGAGAGATTTCGGCCTCGGAGTCTCCCCCGTCCCACGAACCTCCACCTACTTCGGAACCGGTGGAGGAGGCACAGGGTTCGTCCGTCGCCGATTGGTCGGAACCACCCGTTGGCGGCGAGGGGACGACGGATCCGGGTTTGTGACCGACACGCCTGTACGAAATTCAGGTTGACGTAACTCTGCCTAGAAGAGTGTATTTTGCATTCACTTGCCGGCTTGGACGTCGGCAAAGGGTTGGTGGTGCGGGGTCGCCATCGTTCGCTCCGAGGGTTCACATGATCCACGATTCGCTATCGGTTGCCATGACGGGAAGCGGGGGGGCCGGCGTGATGACCGCCGGTCAGGCTCTGCTGGATGCCGCCGCCCACGCGGGCTACTACGGGCTGATGGGACGCACGCTCGGTCCCCAGATCCGTGGCGGCGAGTCCGCGGCCTTGATTCGTCTCTCCACTTCACCCGTCCAGTCGGCGGACGACGCATTCCACCTTCTGGTGGCGTTCGACTGGGGTAACATCGAACGTTTTCAGGCCGAGTTGCCACTGACCCGTGGCAGCGTCGTCGTCGCCGACCCGGATCAGGGCGAGGTGCCCGGGTTCGTGGCCGCAACCGGGGCTCGCGTGGTCATGGTGCCGTTCGGCAAGATCGCCGGCAGGTGCCCCGGGGGACGGGCCAATATGGTCGGTCTGGGCCTGACCGCAGCTCTGCTTGGCGTTCCTGTGGACGTGGTGCTGGAGGTGTTGAACCGTTCGCTGCGGAAAAAAGGGGCGGAGGCCGTGGAGAGTGCCGTTACCGCCGTCACTGCCGGACATGCCGCCGCGTCGGATGTGGGAGAGACGCCTGGGCTCGCCCCACCCACGGGAACCGGTGCCGGCCGCTGGAGCCTTACCGGCAACGAGGCCGCCGGGCTTGGCACCCTGCGGGCCGGTGTTCGTTTCGCCGCCGCCTATCCGATTACCCCGGCCACCGAAATCCTGGAGTGGATGGCTCCCAATCTGGCCAAGGTGGGGGGGACCCTGGTTCAGGTCGAGGACGAACTGGCCGCCATCGTCATGACCCTGGGGGCCTCTTACGGTGGTGTGCCCTCGATGACGGCAACCTCAGGCCCCGGACTTGCCCTCATGAGCGAGGCCCTGAGTCTCGCCGTGGCCTCGGAGACACCGGTGGTCGTGGTGGACGTCATGCGTGGGGGGCCCTCTACCGGTATTCCCACCAAATCGGAACAGGGGGATTTGAATCTGGCGGTTTATGGCCTGCATGGGGATGCCCCCCACGTGGTCGTGGCCGCGACCTCTATCACCGACTGCCTGCATGCCACGGAATGGGCGGTACATCTGGCGGAAGCGCTCCAGTGCCCCACGATCGTTCTCTCGGATCAATCGCTGGGGCAGGCCCGTGCCATCGTCGATCCCCCACCATCCTCCGGCCCCGCCGCCAAAAGACGTCTGGTGACGGAAATTACCGGAACCTACGACCGCTATGCCGTGACACCGGACTGTATCTCGCCGATGGCATTGCCGGGGGTGAAGGGCGGGGAGTACACGGCGGAGGGGCTCGCCCACAACGAACATGGCTCTCCCTCCACCAAGGCCGAGCACCACCAGGCCCAGCTCGACAAGCGCCAGGGCAAACTGGAAAAGTACGAGTTCGGCCCTCTCTGGGCCGATGTCCGCGATTTCGGCACCGGACCGACCATCGCCATCCTGACCTTCGGTTCGGTCACCGGACCGGTGATGGAGGCTGCTGGGCGTGCCTGGGCAGAAGGCCTCGCCACCAGGGTCGTCGCCGTACGCCTGATTGCGCCGATCCAGCCGGCCGCGATGGCTGCCGCGCTGTCGGGCATCGGCCAGGTGCTGGTGGTGGAGCAGAACCACTCGGCCCAGTTCTATCACTACCTGAAGGCACACTATGACCTGCCACCCCAGGTCCACGAGTTTCACCGTTCCGGGCCGTTGCCACTGCGCCCGCAGGAGATCGTGTCCAAAATCAAGGCGTGGAGGTAAACGATGAACATCAGCAGTCCCGCGTCTCATCCGAAGCCACAGGACTACAAATCCAACATCACCCCGGTGTGGTGTCCAGGGTGTGGCCATTACGGCGTATTGTCCTCCGTTCTGCGCGCGTTCGCAGACATGGACCTGCCCACGGAGCGGGTCGCCCTGATGTCCGGGATCGGCTGTTCGTCACGCCTGCCAGCCTATACCAAGGCGTATGGGTTTCACGGTATTCATGGTCGCGTGCTGCCTTTGGCCACCGGCCTGAAACTGGCGAGGCCGGATCTGACGGTAGTGGCGGTCGGCGGCGACGGCGACGGCTTTTCCATCGGCGGCAATCACTTCATCCATTCTTGCCGCCGCAACGTGGACATCACCTATGTGGTCATGGACAACGCCGTGTATGGCATGACCAAGGGCCAGGCCTCGCCCACCACCGACGCCGATTGGGAGCACAGCAAGCTTACGCCTCATGGCACCGGGATTGCGCCGTTCCGCCCCCTGGAAATCGCCCTGTCGGCTGGTGCCACCTATATCGCCCGTGGTTTTTCCGGCGATCCGATCGCGGTCACCAAACTGATCGTGGATGGTATCCTCCATCCGGGTTTTTCCTTCGTCGAAATCCTGAGCCCCTGCGTCACCTATCGGCCGGAGCAACGGGAGTACAAGCATCAAGTCCATCCGGGCTTCGGCGAGCCGACATCCGATCGACGCGAAGCCTTCCGGAAGCTCATGCTGGACGACCAGTTCACCACCGGCGTGCTGTTCCAGAACGATACGCCCCCGTTCCAGCCGGTACCGGTACCGCGTTCCACGATGGAGGATATCGAGCGGGCCTTCGTGTTATGACCGGGAACAGTTCCGGGTGGGAGGGAGGGTCATCATGAAATCGGTTTCGGTGGCGGAATTTCTGGCTCATGCCGTGGCTCTGGAGGAAGAGGCCGCCCATGGCTACGACGAATTGGCCCGGGTCATGGAGGTTCACAACAACCGCGACGTCACGGCTCTGTTCCGTCAGATGGGCGACTATTGTCGCAAGCACCGGACGGAAGCGCTGCAACGCGCCGAGGGTCACACCCTGCCCCGCCTGAAAAGCTGGGAGTTCCGCTGGAATACCAAGGTGAGTCCGGAAGCGGCGGCCGTGGGCGACCTTCATTACCTGATGACTCCGCGTCATGCCTTGAAACTGGCCCTGGACGCCGAACGTACCTCCTTTGAGTACTACGACAGCCTGGCGAGAGAGGCCCTGGACGCGAAGGTCCGTGAAATGGCCGTGGAGTTCGCCAAGGAGGAGGCTGAACATGTCGCCGCCCTGGAGTCCTGGCTGGAGAAAGTCCCGGAGACGCCTGCGGGATGGGACGAGGATCATGATCCGCCGGTGTGCGTGGACTGAACGAAGTTCCAGGCACCGGGAGGGCCATCATCGCAGGCGAAGCAGCTCGTCCACCTTTTCCAGCAGAACCCTGGGCTCAACCGGTTTGTCGAGGAAAGCCTCCACGGGCATGAAATCCTGGCTGATGTCGTTTTCGGAAAAGCCGAACGCCAGATTGTTGCGCTGATTGACCGCAGAGAGCATCAGCACCGGAATGGCACCGACATCCTGTTCCCGCGCGAGGGCCCGCGCCGCCTTGAAGCCTGCCTGAGAATCCTCCGGCATCATGATGTCCAGGATGATCAAATCCGGGTGTACGGAGCGAACCTCCTCCAGCAGACGTTCCATGTCTCTCTTGACCACCACGGCATGACCGACGCTTTCCAGGACAAGGGTAAGATTGTCAGTGATGTCCAGGTCGTCATCAACGATCAGGATGGTTGCCATGCGTCACACCTCCGGTCAAAAATTTTGGCAGAGTCACGCTGAAACATGACCCCGCATCCAGCCGACTGGATACCTGAATGTCGCCATTGTGCAGGCGGACAATCTCCCGCACCAGAGCCAATCCCATGCCGCTGCTGTTGGGATTGAAGCGTACCGCGTTGCTGGAGCGAAAATGTTCCTCGAAAATCTCCGAGAGATGCGCCTCCGGAATGCCAATTCCCTGATCCTGAATCCGCAACACCACGTCCTGGGAACGGTTTTCGAGCGTAACCTCCACCCTTCCCCTGGGATGAGAGTAATTCACCGCATTGCGCAGCAGATTGGACAGCAGGCAGGCAAAGGACTCCGGAATCGCCGGGATCACGCAGACGTCGGCGTCGAGCTGAAGCGAAATCTCGATGCCGCGTGGCCTGCCAATCAGGCTGGCATCCTCCACCTCCTTGCGAATGGCGGCGACGATATCGATGTCACTCAGGCGGGTACGATTGGGCACGGTGGTGCGGAGGTTGCTCAGGTGGATGATTTCGGTGATCTTTTCCATCAGAAGATCGCACCGCTCCCCGATGCGTTCCACGATCTGCCGGGCCTTGTCCGGTAACGGACCCGCATAACCGTCACGCAGGGTATAGACATAACTCTTGATGGCGGCGAAGGGAGCTTTCAACTCGTGGGTGGCCCGAAGGGTAACCTGGGTTTTTTCCAGATCCAGTTGTTGCAGCCGCTGGCAAGCCTGTTCCAGTTGCCGTTCACGCAGCAGGAGGGTCTCGGTAATCTCGCTTACCAGGTACCAGCAGAGAAGAAAGGCGGCGGCAATGCCCAGGATATAGCTGGCGGTGGTCTCCGGGCTGGTGCCGACATCACAGGCCTTGTGCATGCCATGAAAAATGGAAATGGCCGGTACCAGTTCCAGGTACTCCAGAAGTATCGGCAGGCTGGCGAAAACGATGCCCGCCCAGGCCATGAGAAAACTGTCGGATCGGGGGAAGAACAGCGTGATCAGGATGATGTGGGGCAGAAACAGAACCAGGACCGGGGTTTCGGCACCACCCAGGCCATAGGTCAACAGGGACAGGGCCAGATAGTCGCTCAGAATCTGGATTCGCAACAGGCGACACAGGTCCTTGTATCGCTGTTTGCCGGTGGTCAGCCGCCTGGTCGAGGCGGCGTAAAACAGATTGCTGCTGCCCAGCAGCGCGCCTACCGCCAGAAAAAAACCAGGGTTGACGGAGAAGACGGGGGTTTCTCTCAGAGGCGGCATCCAGGCCCAGAGCGCGCCAAGAAAACAGAGGGCCGTGGCATGCCAGCGCGTGCGGATGAACCACCAGCCACGCTCCGACACCCCGGCGGTGCGCAACCGCGTCCCACAGAGACCGGCGTCCGATTCCGGGCGGGAGATATCGTCGCGGGGGGGGGGCAGCGTTCATGACGGAACGGACGCCCCGACAATGCGGACGACGGACGCGCGTAGCCCGGTTAGAATCTCCGGCAAACGCGCGGCCATATCCCGGGTCAGCCCGGACCTCATGGCGAGACTGTAGGGTTGCACGCCGAAAAGATGAACCGCATGCGGGTATCCCAACGCTCTGGCAAGAGCCAGGGCTTCGGACAGACCCAGGCCATGGGTGGAAAGGGAAGGGGACGGCGCGGCGAGTTCCTCCGGCAGGGAAAGGCAGCGCCACTCGCCCTCTCCCACACCCATGTCGGCGCAGTCCACGATCAACGCCGGACCCGGGAGTTCAAGCAGGTCGTGGGCCAGAGTCAGGGCATCGGCCTGTTCCCGCGGCATGACGGAGTATCCGGGACACGGAGGGGCTTCCGCCAGGGCCTCGGCCAGGACCAGCCCCACTCCGTCGTCTCCGGCAAAGCGATTGCCGACGCCGATCACCGTCAAGGTCACGTTCGGTTTTATACCGCTGAGCCGATAAATCGGCTCATCGTATGGTCCCTGGCCGGGCGCCCACGTCCGTGGGCTTGGCCGCGACCGCAATGGCCGCTTGATACCGGCGCACAAGGGGGACGTTGTGTCAAACATTGGGCTCGCCGGTATCAGTCCGCAAACTCCACTTTAAGACAATGCACGGAACAGGAAATGCACGGGTCGTAGGCCCGGAGCAGCATCTCCATGTGCAGTGCCAGTTCATCGCGGGTCATTTTGAGAAGCATGAGAGGTACGAAGGCCTTCATGTCCTGTTCGATGTTGTTGACGTTCTGGCTGGTGGGGATGACGGCATTGGCGTCGCAACAGGCACCCTCCGCGTCGAAGGCATACTCGTGGAACAGGATGCCACGGGGCACCTCCACCGCGCCATAGCCACGCCCCTCCCGGGGCACCACCGTCAGATCCTCCTCCACGAGGCCGTTATTGAGTACGGTCTCCATCATGGCGAGGCTGTTGTGGAGGCAATGTACGATCTCCACCACCTGGGCCACGTTGTTCATATAGGGGTTGAAGCAGGGTACGCGCAGCCCCAGATCCCAGGCCACCTCGCGGGCCCGGGGATGCAGTTGGTCAAAGTTGTTGTTGACCCGGGCCAGAGCCCCCACCGCATAGGACTCCCGATGCCAGCGCGACCAACGGGACGTCGAGTGAGCCACCGTGAACTCGTTGGTCACCGAACGATAATCGCCGACCGGAACACTGGTCCTGGTGTCGGAACTGTAGACCTCGCCATCGTACAGGGCATACTCCCCGGGATGCTTCAGAGAGACGAATTCGGTCTCCCGCTCGTAATCCGGAATTTTCAGGGTCCGGATAAGATCAACGGTGGCCATCATGTCCGGCAGCGCCGCGAGAAAGCGATCCCGAAGGCCCTCGATCCGCGTCAGGTCGGGGAGCTTGCGCCATCCCTTCAGGGTGGGACTCATGGGGTGCAGGGTACGACCACCCAGGATTTCCGTGTAGTCGTTGGCCAGTTTCTTGAGGCGGAGGGCGCGCCGGACCACCTCCGGATGGGTTTTGGCCAGGGGAATGACGCTGGGGGCCCCGACGTAATCGGGGACGGCCAGGAAGTAGACGTGCAGCACGTGGCTTTGCAGGAACTGGGATTCGTTGAGCATCTTGCGCAGCAGGCGGGTCTGGGGCGAGACGTCGACGCCCAGGGCGTTCTCGACGGCTTTGGTGGCCGCCAGTTGATGCCCCACGCAGCAGATGCCGCAGATACGCCCCACCACCCACGGGATTTCATGCGGCGTCATCCCTCGGGTAAAGCTTTCGAAGAAGCGGTTGGCCTCCACGATGCACAGCTTGACTTCCTCAACCACTCCGTCCCGGGCGTTGATGCGGATGCTGCCGTGCCCCTCGACGCGGGTCACATGATGCAGGTCGATGCGACAGGTTCCGGTCTCAGCCATGTCTATTGCTCCCGGGCGGTGTCTGGGGGGCCGCACTACAGAACAGGCGATAGCGGTCGAGGATCTGGGTCTCACCCAACCCCTTGCCTCGCAGCAGTTCCTGGTGGGCCTGAAAATTGGCGTTGGGCACCCACCCCCGGCAGCCGTCACAACGATAGCCGTTGGTTACGCAGATGGCATGGCAACCGCCACGGGTAACCTGCCCCATGCAGGTATCTCCATGATCGAAGACGCATTCGTTTTCATTGATCTTGCACTCGACGCAGACGGCGTGGGCGTACAGCCGAGGGACGCTGCCGGAAATCAGGGCCTTGACGAGGTGAAGGAATTCGTCGGCCACCATGGGGCATCCCGGCAACTCGTAGTCCACGGGCACGACTTCCCGCACGGCGCGCACGCGGGTGTGGGCCCACAGCGGCCAGAAATCCGGATCGGTCTGGACGCGGTCGCGATCCTCTCCACCATAGACCCGTCGGAAATTTTCGGCCGGGGCCACGAAGTTGGACCTGGCCTGAACGTTGCCCTGGCAGGCGCACGAACCCATGGCCACCAGGATCTTGGCCCGGGAACGAACGTCGCGCAGGCGCTGGGCATCCTCTTCCCGGTGAATACTGCCCTCGATGAACGCCACGTCAAAGCGGTGCGCCGTCTCGGACATGGCCTCCCGGAAGGAGACGATATCCACCAGCTCCAGAATGTCCAGGAACTGATCCTCGCAATTGAGCACCGCCAGTTGGCAGCCCTCGCAGCCGGCAAAATCGAAAAAGGCTATCTTCGGCTTCATAGCAGGGCCTCCGGCAGATGGGCGAGGCGGTCAAAGCGGAATACCGGTCCTTCCTGGCAACAGTAGGCTCCATTGATCTGGCAGTGGCCGCACTTGCCCACGCCGCATTTCATACGCCGCTCCAGGTCGACGAAGATGTGATCATCCGTCAGCCCACGGGCTTTCAACTCCATGATGACGAACTTGTACATCACCGGCGGACCGCACAGAACCGCCACGGTATTGGCGGGATCCATCTCCAGATGGGAAATGGGGGAGGTCACCAGCCCGACCTGCCCATCCCAGGGGAGATTGTCGGTCCGGTCCACCAGGCGGATCACCCGCAGCCTGGGGTCATCGCGGGCCTGGCGTTCCCATTCCCGTGACTCCTCGCGATAGAGTTCCTCCGCCGGGGAACGGCAGCCGCTGAGAATGGTCAGGGAGGCAAAGCGCCCCAGCCCAGCCAGGACCGGCTGGATCAGGGATCGCAACGGCACCAGCCCCAGCCCCCCGGCGACGCAAAGAACGTGACGGCCCTGCATCTCCTCCAGGGAGAAACCGGAGCCGAACGGCCCCCGCACCCCCAGCCATTGTCCGGGCCGTAGGCCGTGGATGGCATGGGTCAGACCACCGGCGTCGCGAATGACCATCTCCAGGATGTTGTCATCGCGCGGGCCGCAGGAAATCGAAATGGGCGCTTCGCCCACGCCCAGCAGGGACAGCATGACGAACTGCCCCGGGCGATGGCCCAGAGGCTGGGGCAGGGAGAGCCGGAAAAAACGCTCTCGTGCGGTTACGGGGGCGGATTCCAGAACGCGGGCCATCCGGGGCAGGTAGAGGCCCGGATCGAAGGACGGGGCCGGGTTCATGCTGGCACCTCCGCGTGATCGATCAGATCGTTTACGATGTTGAAGATGTCGATGCCGGCGGTGCATTGGCGGGAGCAGCGTCCGCAACCGATGCAAAAACTGGCCTCGGCGAAACGGACCGGCAGATATTCGAACTTGCGTTTTACACGATGTCGCTGACGACCCGCGGCCTGTGATCGGAAGTTATGCCCACCGGCAACCTCGGCGAATGCAGGCAACATGCAGGCGTCGGAAGTTCTCGTCCGTTGCCCTGCCTGCCGATCCGACAGATCGAAGTCATCTCGCACATCGAAGCAGTAGCAGGTAGGACAGACCAGATTGCAGGTTCCGCAGGAAAAACACTGCTGAACATGCTTTTTCCAAACCGGCGAATTCCACGCCCCGGGGATCAGGGCCGCGATGCGGGGCAGACCGGCGTGGAACTGACGGCCGAAAGGACGAGGACGTCGGGAATCGAACCTGGCCCTGTATTCCCCGGGATTGGGGCAGGGGGTAAACCCGGCGTCCTGGATCAACGCCTCTCCCTGGGGGGAGCGGGCCTCCAGCAGCATCCCGTCGTCCTCAATGGGGGTCAGGAACAGGTCGGCATTGTCCCGCCAGTTCAGGGAACCGGTGGCTTCGCAAAAGCATCCCTCGTCGCAGGGATGCGGGCAATCGCAGCCAATGAGGAGGGTATGGGTGCGGCGGGTCAGATAGTGGGGATCACCGTGGCATTCCTGATTGACCAGGTCCATCAGATGGATGGCCTTGAGATCGCAGGGGCGGACACCGGCCAGAACTTGCGGCGCGTCCTCCAGCACCGGCGTCAGTTCGGGCGGCGCGCCGTCCTGCTGGCGGTAGTGGAAAAGCACTTCCCTGGACGGAGCCAGCTTTTTCCCGGGCGGGGCCAGGGTGGGGAGATATCGCTCGAACTGGATCTCCGAAGCGGCGTTCACCGGCAGGAAGCGGAACCCATGACGCCCGGCTTTCTGGGGAAAGTACATTCTCTGTTCACGAGCCACCTTCCGGATCCAGTCGGAGACTTCATCCTTGCCAAGCAGAAACGCACTCACGCCCAGCCCTCCCGTTCAGTGACGCTCGGATCGGAACCCCCCGACCCCAGGTGTACCGGGCCCGCTCGAAAACCCGAGAAAGATCACTCTCCGGGAGCACCATCGTCCGTCGGTACGCAGGCGCAAGAGCGGTCCCAGAACCGCCGGCTGGCGGAACAGGGGGTACTTCCCGGGAGAAACCCAGAATCTCATACCAATCCGCGTTGATCGTGACCGATCAACGCCCTCAATCGCCGGCGGGGCCGTCCGGCCCCTTGGCTTG
>JBKACM010000074.1:0-10701 GCA_046269335.1 Alphaproteobacteria bacterium
GGAGAAAGCTCCGGGAAACCTTGAGCGAGATCATCAAGACCTCCATGGCTGACGGCGACATGGAGGGGGCCGCCCTGGCCGGTGTGGCGCAGGAACGCCTGATGATGGGCCGCCTGTCCGTCATCCGCTTCCTGGGCGATCACAAACAGGCCACCGCCGATGACGCGAAGACCCGCCTTGGCGAATTCGACAAGGCGATCGAGGCGTTGGGAACACGGCTCCAGAATCCCCAGCGCAAGAAGCTGGCGGAGGAAGCCGATGCCATGGTCGCCGCTTACCTGAAAGCGGTCGAAGAGGTGATCACGGTCATTCTTGACCGGGACAAGCTGGTGGAAGGCGTCATGGCCGGCCAGGCGGAGGAAATCAACAAGATGAGCGGGGCGACCTTCGCCTTGCAGCAGGGAGCGATGGATGAGGCGATGAAGACGACGGACACCGGCATTACGGGCTCCGTCAATACCGCGCTTGTCGTTTCCACCGTCGCCGCCGTGATCGGCCTGCTGTTCGCCTGGTTGATCGCTTCGGGCATCACCAACCCGATCAAGGCGATGACGGAAGCGATGACGAGACTGGCCGGCGGCGACAAGAGCGTGTTCATCCCCTCCACCGAGAATCGGGACGAGGTCGGTGAGATGGCCAAGGCGGTCCAGGTGTTCAAGGACAACGCCATCCGCGTCGATCGCATGACCGCCGAGGCCGAGGAGCACAAGCGGCAGGCGGAGATCGACAAGAAGAAGGCTATGAACCAGCTTGCCGACAATTTCGAGGCCAGCGTCAAGGGGGTCGTCAACGGCGTCGCCTCGGCCGCGACCGAGATGCAGGCCACCGCTTCCTCCATGTCCTCCATTTCCGAGGAGACCAGCCGGCAGGCGACGTCGGTGGCGGCAGCTTCGGAAGAGGCATCCGCCAACGTCCAGACGGTGGCGGCGGCAGCAGAGGAGCTGGCTTCTTCCGTCAACGAGATCAGCCGCCAGGTTATCCAGGCGGCCAAAATCTCCCGCGACGCCATGACCCAGGCCGAGCATACCAACGAGATGGTCCAGGGGCTGGCAACGGCCGCGGACCGTATCGGCGAGGTGGTGAAGCTGATCAACGACATCGCCAGCCAGACCAATCTCCTGGCCCTCAATGCCACCATCGAGGCGGCGCGGGCAGGCGATGCCGGCAAGGGTTTTGCCGTGGTGGCCAACGAGGTCAAGTCCCTGGCCAACCAGACCGGCAAGGCGACGGAGGAAATCAGCCAGCAGATCGGCGCGGTACAGGGTGCCACCCGGGAAGCTGTCGAGGCCATCAAGGCCATCACCGGCACCATCTCCGAGGTCAGCGAAATCTCCAACTCCATTTCTTCCGCCGTGGAAGAACAGGGAGCCGCAACCAAGGAAATCGCCCGCAACGTCGATCAGGCAGCGGCGGGGACCCAGGACGTGTCAAGGAACATTTCCGGCGTGACCACGGCTGCCGAGGAAGCGGGCCAATCGGCCAATCAGGTTCTGGTGGCGGCCGGAGAACTGTCCCGCCAGTCCGAGACCCTGCGCAAGGAGGTGGACGGCTTCATCGCCCGCATTCGCGCGGCTTGAAGATGTTATACCAGACCGAGATGAGCTTGACTCATCACGGTCTGGGAATGGCGCATTGGGTGCCCGCGCGATCGTTCGCGCGCAAGCCCAGGGGCCGGACGGCCCCGCCGGCGATTGAGGGCGTTGATCGGTCACGATCAATGCGGATTGGTATCAGTTCATCGGCCTGACGGTATCGTTTACTCCACCCGCATCCACGACGCCGGAATCATGTCGCGGGTGTCGCGGGGGGCGTCGGCGAACCATCGGGCCGGAACCATCACCTGCTTGCGGGGGTCCGGGTTGAGCCATGCCCCCCACCAACTGAAAGAACTGTTGGCGGTGATGTGATGGTGGCACTGGGCCATCAGGTGCAGGTCCTCGAACTCGCGCCCGTCGGAATCGGGGGGCACGAAGTGTGTTGGCCACCGGGACGGCAGATTCTCCCGCGCCCAGTCAGGGTCATCGCTGAAAACGAAAAACGTCGGTGTCCGGCCCTGGCCCATCGTCAGTGACGCCGCCATCTTCTCCATCGTCCGCTCGTACCACTCTGGTGAACAGGTGCCGTGTACCGTCCGGACCACGGGATCGGCGACATAGTCCCCCCTTCGAACGTGAACCGATACGCTGACACCGTCGCGCATCCGGGCGGCAAGAGCCTGCCGCGAAGCCGCCATGGGTTCCAGCAGGCGAAAATCCGATCGGATGACTTCGGGAATGGTGTCGAAGTAGCGTTCCGTCTGCCAATACCCCGCCAGATAGGCACTCCGACCGCAGGCGAGAATGGAGGGCATGAAGGAAAACTGCCGCTCCTGAAGGATTCTTCGCCGGGAAATCGGCCACAGGCGTTCAAAACGCCCGCGCAGAAAGGCGGGCCAGGGCACCACCCGCCTGTAGTCGGCCCGGGTGGCGATGGTGGCGGAAATCCGGAAGTGGTTCAGACGATAGGTGCGCAGCGCATCGGTGGCAAACCCCTCGATATCCAGGGCCAGCGGCACCCTGCGCTCCAGGGCCAGCCGACGCCCCAGGGCATACTGGAACATCTGATTGCCGAGGCCTCCGGACAGCCGGATGATGATCATGTCGCAACCCTGGAAACAACAAGCACGAACCTTGTAAAATATCGTGAATTCGCTACGCTGGGGCAAAGGTATTCATGGGGGGAGAGCCTGGATGGCGACCGTCATTACCGTAGCGCAGCAAAAAGGCGGAGCCGGCAAGACCACCCTGGTTGCGCAACTGGCCGTCACCCTGGCCAGAACGCGCGGCAAGATCGCCCTGGTCGATATCGACCCCCAGGGGAGTCTGACCGCCTGGCACCGCACCCGCGTGGAAGCCATGGGGGCCGAAGCCGGCGGTATCCACCTGAGCGAGGTCCCGGGCTGGCGGCTGGGTACGGAACTGGACCGCCTGCAACGCCGCTATGACTACGTCATCATCGACAGCCCCCCCCATGCCGAAACCGAGGCCCGTGCCGCCATCCGCTCCGGCCATCTGGTGGTGGTCCCGGTGCAGCCCAGTCCCATGGACCTGTGGGCTACCAGGCCAACGCTGGAACTGGCGCACAAGGAAAAGCGGCCGCTTCTTCTGGTCATCAACCGCCTGCCGCCCCGCGGAAAGCTGCCGGAAGCGGTTCTGGCTAAGCTTACCGTCGAGGAAACCCCCATCGCCGCCACCCGCATCGGCAACCGTATGGCCTATGCTGCCAGCATGATGGACGGCAGGGGCGTGGTCGAGACCGATCACAACAGCACCGCCGCCAAGGAAATCACCGCCCTCGCCGAGGAGATCGTTACGATGGTGCGCAAATGACTTCGGTCCTGTACGCAGCACTCATAGCATTGCACCTGCTGGCCGCCATCCTCTGGGTCGGAGGCATGTTCTTTGCTCATATGGTATTGAGGCCTTCCGTGGCGGAAATGCCCCCGAAGGAACGCCTGGCCCTGTGGGGTCAGGTGCTTCCCCGTTTTTTTACCTGGGTGTGGAGAGCGGTCGTCGTGCTTCCGCTCACCGGCTACTTTGCCGCTCTCTGGAAACACGGCGACCTGAAGTACGCCGAGTCCTACGTTCATGTCATGACCGGCATCGGACTGGTGATGATACTGTTGTTCGTGTTTCTGTACTTCGTGCCGTACAACCGCTTCCGCACCGCCCTGAATCGGGAGGACCTGCCCGCCGCCGCCAGCCACCAGGGAACGATCCGCCGGATCGTGAGCGTCAATCTGGTTCTGGGTCTGGTCGTCTCCGCCCTCTCCGTCTTTGGACGGTAGTTCCGGGTGAATGGTGGGGGGGATGGCTGACAATTCGGGGTGGCTTTTCTTTTCGCAGAGCAATTGCATCTGGGATGCGATTGCTCTGTTTTTTCCGCCCCGTCGCCAGGACGAATGTGATATGAATCGCAGTGGTTACAGGCACCCAGCTCCGCAGGCGGGAGGTGTGTCGTGAGGATATTGATCGCCGACGACCACGGTCTTTTCCGAGAAGGGATGCGGTTGGTTCTCCAACAGCTTTCCCGGGACCTGGTGGTGATCGAGGCAGCCGATTTCCCGCAGACACTTCGGTTGGCGGCATCGGAGCCCAATGTGAGGGTTATTCTCCTGGACCTTGCCATGCCGGGCATGCCCTGGACTGCGGCGTTGACGGCATTGCGAGCCACCGTACCGCAGGTGCCGGTGGTGATTCTCTCCGCGTCGGAGGATCGCGGATTGGTGCGTCAGGCCATCGACCTTGGCGCGTCCGGTTTCATTCCGAAATCCTCCACCAGCAAAGTCATGGTGGAGGCCTTGCAGCAGGTGTTGCGCGGAGAGGTATTCCTTCCGGCGACTCGCGAGGACTCGTCGCTTCCCGTTTTGGCGGTCAGTTCCGCCGCCGCCGGCCTGCTGACACCCCGCCAGCGCGAGGTTCTGGCTCTGGTGGGTGAGGGCCGCTCCAACAAGGAAATCGCCCGCCAGCTCGCCCTGTCCGAGGGCACCGTCAAGCTTCATGTCACCGCCATACTGAAGGCTCTCAACGTCAACAATCGCACCCGGGCAGTGGTGACCGCCTCGCAGATGGGGCTGACCCCTCCCCTGCCCCGTGATTTCGATACCGACGGGGTCGGGTCCTCCGTCGATTTCGGAACGTGATATCGATCGCAACAAGCTTGAGGTCAAAGGGCGGGTGCGTTACCCTCGCCCGGTGCGGGGGTGTGATTCCGCCCGGTGGGCCTGTAGCTCAAGTGGTTAGAGCCGGCCGCTCATAACGGTCTGGTTGCAGGTTCGAGTCCTGCCGGGCCCACCATCGGGCGGGAAATTCATCCGGGACGCTCAGGGCCTCCCGTGGCGGTCGATGAAGGCCTGGATGGTCGCCGCCAGAGCCGGGTAGTCGCCATTGAAATGGTGGCCTCCGGAAGTCCGGACGATCTCGGCGCGGCCTGGAGGCAGTCTGGGACAGAGGGAGAGTTCGCTTTCCTCCGAACCGTACAGGCACAGAACAGGCGTCCCTTCCAGACGAGCCGCCTCCGGAGCGACATTCAGGGCAAACGGATCAGGTCGATCCCGGAACCAGTCGCGGATATGGACCTCGGTGTTGGCAAACCAGTTGGCCCCCAGCAGAACGACCGCATCGATGCGCTGCCGCAGGTCACCCGGCAGGCGGGTAACGATGAACGGAAGAATCGAGGCTCCGAACGAATAGCCGATCAGCACTACCCGGTCCTTGCGCCAGGCACCCAGGTAGTGACGCAAGGCCCGTTCCATGTCCACGGCAGTCTCTCCGGGCGTGCGGCGTCGCCAGAAATACTTCAGGCAATCAACACCGATCACCGGCAATCCCTTCTCCGCCAGCAGTTTGCCGACGTCCCGATCAAGGTCGGCCCAGCCGCCGTCCCCCGACAGGAACAGGACCACCGCCCGACCTGGAGTCGTGGCGGCGGGAATTTCCACCAGAGGCAGATCGGTGACGGTGGCATTCTTCGCCGATGCAAAACCCGCGTTCAAATACAGGACCAATGCCAATGCCGGTCCCAATCCCGAAAGTCTCATGTCACGACGCCCCCCTACCCCCACCCGCCACCACCGCCGTGACATCGGCCAGGACGCGCGGCAGGGTGAGCCCCCCCGGAGAGGCCAGAAACTTCGGTCGCCAGGTTGGGTTGAACTTGGTCTTGAATCGATGCAGGCCCTGGAAGTTGTAGAATTCTTCGCCGTATCGGTAGATGAACGAACCGACCTTCTGCCACAGCGGTGCCAAAGCGTTCTCCGCCAGTCCCGAAAGCGGGGCCAATCCCAGATTGAACCACTGGTAGCCGTCGTTCTTCGCCCACAGCAGAAGTTCGATGAACAGATAATCCATGAGACCGTAAGAAACTTCCGGACGGTAACGCATCAGGTCCACCGCCGCTTCCTCGTGCCCGGATGAGGTGAATACGTTGGCGAAAGCGACAATACGTCCCTGCTGTCGCACGATCCCCAGGGGAAAGTGGGCCAGATAATCGGGATCGAAATACCCCAGGGAGAACCGTTTCTCGCGAACCCCCTTGGCCTCCAGCCAGGCATCTGAAATGGCGCGCAGCTCGTCCAGGACCAGGGCGGAAGCCCCCGCCGGCAGCACCTCGAACGAGGCCCCATCCCGGATCGCGCGCCGGTGGATATAACGCAATTCCTGACGCGCCGAGCCGGCCAGCGAAAAATCCCCAAGTTCGACGCGGGCTTCCTGACCCAGCTTCACGAACGACAGGCCAAGATCCAGGTACAGCGGCATAGTCTCGGCGGTGACATGGTAGAACACCGGCCAGGCGGAATAGCGGTCGCAAAGTTCGGCGAACGCCCACACCAGATCCGGCCACTTTCCCACGGGACCCACCGGATTGCCGTAGGCGATCCAGCTTCGGCCGCGAATCGCGTACATGACGAAGGCATCACCGTCCGGATGGAACAGGAAATTCTTGTCGCCAAGCAGGGCCAGGGAGGCATCGGCCGCCGCGGAGCGGAAAACGATGGTCCTGGCCAGGGCCATCTCCTGGTCTCCCGGCGGAGCCGGCAGGTCGGGCCGCGGACGCAGGACCCGCACCAGCACGATGATTATCCCGACGGCGACGATGGCCACCGCCGCCCGCATCGATCTCGGCGCGTCCTCTTCATAGGCGAAGGTCAGCCAGATGTCGGCGTAATAGGGGATATGCTTGTAGGAAAAGAAGGTGAACCAGGTGGTACCGATCATCAGAGCCGCCGTCGCACCCGACCAGGCGGCGGTAAGCCGCTCGTCCAGCAGCGAGGCCTTGCGATGAAACGCCGCTCGGGTCGGTACGAAGACAACCAGCATCACCAGCAGAAACAGAGCTTCCTCGTAGTCCAGTCCCTTCAGGATCGACAGAACCACCCCCGCCACCAACAGCCCGATAGCGGTAAAATAGGCGGCTTCCAGTCGCCGATACAGACCACGGCCCATTACCAGAAGACCGACGCCCACCACGCTGGCCAGGACATGCGCCGTCTCCACGACCAACAGCGGCAGGTACTGCGACAGGATGCCGATGCGTCCCACCTCCGCCGGCGTGGCTCCCGACACCAGCATGAAGGTCCCGCTGACGAAGGCCACGACGGAAAACAGGCGCGGTGCCACGTCGGTGATGACCACACCGGCCCCAAGCGCCACCTTCGCCACCCAGGCGGTCCGTTCCAGGATCTCATACAGGCCCAGGAGACAGGCCGCCAGGGCCAGGGGAATGAAGTTGTACAGCATCCGGTACAGCACGGCGGCACCGATGGTCTCGTTGGCCGGCAACTCCGGCAGCAGCAGCAGGATCACGCCTTCGAACACGCCCAGACCCCCGGGGACGTGGCTCAAGACCCCGGCCAGGATGGCAGTGACGAAGACGCCGAGAAACCCGGTGAAGGTCAGCGAATCGTGGTGCGGCATGAGCAGGTACAAGGCCGCGCCCGCCAGGGCCAAATCAGCCACGGCAAGCAGGGTCTGCGCGGCGGTGAGCCTGGGAGAGGGCGGAGGAAACTCGATCCTGCCGATCCGCAGCGGCTGCTTCGCCACGGTGCACCACGCGGCGTAAGCGGCCAGTCCGGCCAGGGTCAGCCCCCCCGCGATTCTTACCGGAAGGACCGGCAGATGGGTGACCGTTGACAGGTGCTCGGTCTGGAACACGGCGGCCAAGGCGGTCAGCAGGGTGGCCCCAAGACCGAAGGTGAGGGCACAGAAGGTCACGATCCTGGCCACATCGATGGCGGAAACACCAGCGGCGGAATAAAGGCGATAACGGATGGAGGCCCCGGTCAGGGCGGCGAATCCGGTACTGTGGCTGATGGCCTGGGCGATGAACGAGGCCAACGCCACCCGCCGATAGGCGACGGGTAGCCCAACGTAGCGCAACGCCAGACTGTCGAACCCGGTCAGAACCACATAGCTCGCGAAGGTCAGGAGCCCCGACAACGCCACCGCCGCGGGCGAAGTCCGGTAGAGCGCCCCAAGAATGTCGGAGGCACCAAAGTCGCTCAACTGCCGTTCGAGTACCCAGAGCGCCAGCCCGAAAACGATCAGACTGAGGATGGCTCCGCTGGCCGTTAGGAATCGGTCCTTCATGATACCGCCGACAAAATTACCGACGCCGCGAGCCTAGAAAAGACTCGTGGCATAAGTATGGCGGAAACGGAGAAGACATCCGGAGGCGGGAAACGCCCCGCCTCCGTAACGGCTACCGCCCGGCGAATGAACTGACCTATTGGTCAGTTCATGCCGAGACGGTGACGCTCAAGCGCCGCGCGGGCTTGTACCGGCCGGCCCGAGAGTCAAATCAAGGGACGGCCGGTATGACAACGACCAGGATTACAGGCCGTAGGCTGCCGCCAGGTCCGGGTCCTGCCGGCATACCAGGCGCGCCAGGTCGACGATCACCTTGGCCTGTTTCCAGGTGGCGTCATCCTGCATCTTGCCGTCGATCATCACGGCGCCACTGCCGTCGGGCATGGCGTCGAGAATGCGCTTGGCGAATTTGACCTCGCCCACATCGGGGCTGAACACTTTCTTGGCGATATCGATCTGGCTCGGGTGCAGCGACCAGGCACCGACACAGCCCAGGAGAAAGGCGTTACGGAACTGGGCCTCACAGGCCGCGCCGTCGGAGAAATCACCAAACGGGCCATAGAAGGCCTTGATCCCGCAGGACTGGCAGGCATCCACCATCTTGGCGACCGTGTAGTGCCAAAGATCCTGCTGGAACAGGGTACGGCTGTCCCTGCCCTCGATCTTGTCCTCCAGTACGCCATAGAAGGGGTGACCACCGCCGACACGAGTGGTCTTCATGCCGCGCGAGGCGGCAAGGTCGGCGGGCCCCAGGCTCATGCCGTGCATGCGGGGACTGGCGGCGGCGATTTCGTCCACGTTCTTGACGCCCTGGGCGGTTTCCAGGATGGCGTGGATCATGATCGGCTTTTGAATGTTGTGCCGGGCCTCCAACTGGGCCAGCAACTGATCGAGATAATGAATGTCCCACGCCCCCTCGGCCTTGGGCAGCATCACCACGTCAAGCTTGTTGCCGACGGCACCGACCACCTGGATGAGGTCGTCCAGCACCCACGGGCTGTTGAGGGCGTTGATGCGGGTCCACAGTCCGGTACCACCGGCGGCGAAGTCCAGCTTCTGGGCCACTTCGATGAAGCCGGCGCGGGCCGCTTCCTTGGCGTCGGCCGGAATGGCGTCTTCGAGGTTGCCCAGCAGCACATCGACCTTGCCGATCATGTCCGGCAGCTTGGAGGTCATCTTCGCGTTGTGGGGCGGAAAGAAGTGAACCATACGCTCCGGACGGACCGGGGCCTCGCGCATGGGCATCGGTGCCCCGATCGCCAACGGCTTGTAGAAATTGGCAGGTAGTTTCATCGGTTTCCTCCTGATGGGTTTCTTCTGCGATTTTTCGTCGGTATCATACCACCCGGCCAATGAACTGACCTGTTGGTCAGTACCTGCCGAGACGGTTACGCTCAAGCGCCGCGCGGGCTCGTGCCGGCCGGCCCATGAGTCAAATCAAGGGACGGCCGGCATCATGCCTTCAACGCGGCAATTTGCTCGGCCTTTTTCACCATCACCTGTGCCTGGCGGATGGAGGCGATGTCAATCATCTTGCCATCCAGTGATACCGCCCCGGCTCCATCGCGTTCCGCCTGGGCCATGGCTTCCAGAATACGGTGAGCCTGGGTGATTTCCTTTTCCGAGGGACTGAACAGGGTGTTGGCGAATTCGATCTGGGAGGGATGAATCACCATTTTTCCGTCGCAGCCCAGGGCGGCAGCGCGTTTGGCGGCAGCGATATAGCCGGCCTCGTCCTTGAAATCTCCGAATGGACCGTCAATGGGCCGCAGACCGTTGGCGCGGGCCGCCACCACCATCCGGGCCAGGGCATAGTGCCACATGTCACCCCAGTGGGCCTCACGACTACCATCCTCCCTGGGATCGGTCAGCATCTGGTAATCGGGGTTGGCCCCGCCGATGCGCGTCGTCTTGGCCTTGGTCGATGCGGCGTAGTCGGCGGTACCCAGCAGCATGGACTCGTTGCGCCGGGAGGCCCCGGCAATCTGGTGGATGTTCTGCATTCCCAGCGCGGTTTCCACCAGAAGCTCGAAACCGATCCGCTTGCGAATACCCATGGCGGTCTCGATCTGGGTAACCAGCATGTCGAGGGCGTAGATGTCGGCGGCGGTTCCCACCTTCGGGATCATGATCAGGTCCAGCTTGTGCCCGGCCTGCTCCACCACCTCCACCACGTCCCGGTACATGAACGGAGTGTCCAGGCCGTTGATACGCACGGAAACGGTTTTCTTGCCAAAGTTCAGGTCGTTCAGAGCCTGAATCACGTTCTTGCGCGCCTGGACCTTCTGGTCTGGAGAAACCGAATCCTCAAGATCGAAGAAAATGACGTCGGCACCGCTCTGGGGGGCCTTCTCGATGAATTTGAGATTCGAGCCAGGGACCGCCAGCAAGGAGCGGTTCAGTCTTGGCGTACATTCCTCAACGATTGTGAAACTCATCATGCATTCCCTTTGCCAGTTTCCGTACCGGGCCGAGAGGGACGGTCAAAGACCGCACGTATGCTGAACTGGGGAATCTCGATTCGTCCTGGTGATTTTATGGCCGCTATCCTCATGTTGCGGCGCACGAATCGCAT
>JBKACM010000075.1:0-10471 GCA_046269335.1 Alphaproteobacteria bacterium
GGAAGCGGCAATCAGGCCATTGGTGGCATCCCAGGTCAGGCCAAGGTTCCGTGCCACCATCCCGTTGAACAGTTCCAGCGCCCTGGCCTCGTCCTTGAGCAGGTCGTCATCAAGCCAGACGATATGACCGATGCCGTACTCGTTCTTCAACAGGGTCAGCTCATCCAGCACCGATGCGACCGACCGTTGCCGCACCGACACGCCGTTGAAGGAGTGGACGCTACAAAAAGTACATTGCCCGCGACATCCCCGATTGGACAGAACCGTCGCGAACCGGGTACCCGCCGGCTTGAAGCCGTGGTAGTTGCCGATCACCCCGTGGCGAGACAGCTCCGCCGTCTCCATCATCTCGAAGGCGGGAATGACGTCCATCTCCTCGGCACTGGGCCGGAGATCCCTGGGAAAGCGGAGCCGCAGGGTGCCGTCGGAGAGAATCGTCTGGCCCAGCTCCGAGACGTCGCGCCGACCACGAACCACGTCGCAGAACCTCTTGATCGCCACATCACCTTCCCGCTGGAAGGCGATGCGCGCCGCCGGGATATCGTCCAGAATACGTTCGATATCGTTGCTGACGTGAACCCCGCCGATGGCGACCGGTACGCCCAGCTCATCGGCGTAGGTACACACCGCTTTCAGGGAGGGGTGCGTCATGGTGAACATGCAGGTGACGGCGACAAGATCCGGCCGGAAGTCGGCCACCGCCTGACGAAGAGCCTGCTGCCACACCGTCTCGAAATCGAAAACCTCCGGGTCGGGTGCCTCACGACAGGCCTTCAGGACCAGGTGGTTGAGATTGATCATCCTGGGCTCGACGCCGATCTTCCGCAGGTGCTGAGCCAGGATACCAAGGCCATAGGCGGGATAGTTGGGATAGCGGCGACGAAGCGCGGTCGCGACCCGAAACAGACCGGCCACCCCGTCGGGAGGCGTCACCAGCAGGACGCGATCAATCCGGCCATCGGGAAAATGAGTGTAAAGAAACGCGCGGGCCTGCTCGATAAGCGCCGTGTCCGGCTCCCGGTCCCTGACGTCAACCCGTTCCATCGGCGTTCCCATCGCAAGCAGCGCCCGGACCGGTTCGCACCGGGAAACAGGCCATTTCCCGCAGAACCAGTTCCAGCGAGGTCATTCTGGGATGATATGTTACCCTCTTTTGCCTTCCCGACAAGGAGGTGACGCGATCCGGGGAGGGAAAGCGAACCGCCGCGCCACCGTCCACCACGTACTCCAGGCCGAACCCGGCGCGCAGGTTATCCAGAATTTCGAATTTGGTGACTGGTTTGGCGCTTACAGCGTCGTAAGCATCGTTGGGCACGTCCTGCGCGACCAGAGCGGCAATCTGGCCGGCGAGGTCCTCGGGACTGACCAGGTCCCGCACGAAATCGGTGGGATGGGTGTGGAACGGCCGCCCCGACCCCAGGGCCGCAGCAGCCTGGGCCAGGAAGAAACCGGACCCGGGGTCCATATGCCGACTGAAATAACCAAAGATCCTGAGGTCGGCGATACGCAGCCCGGACAGGTGGCGGTGCTTGGTCTCGGCGGCAAGCTTGGCGACAACATAGGGGTTGACCTTCCCCAGGCGATCCAGCGGCAGACAGAGGTACGGATCGTCGGCCACGGGGTTGTCGTAGTTCGGGTCATAGGCCCCGTAGATGGCCCCGGTGGAAAGGTAGAGGTAGGCGGTTTCCGGACGAAGGACCAGATGGTCGAGCACCAGATTGTCCAGGGTCTCGGTCATCCGCAGAACTCCGGCCCCCAGAGCGCGGTGGACGACGGGGTCCCCGGAACCGGCGGCATTGAGAACCACGTCATAGCGCCCGTCGCCAAACCGCTCGTTGGCAAGAACCGGAACCCCCCGCTCCCTCGCCTCGGCATGAGGCCGTTCCGGATCGCGGGAGAACAGACGCAGATCCCATTCCCGGGGCAGATGTGCGACGATGCCCCTGGCAATCTGGCCCCGCGCCCCCAGAATCGCGACGACGGTCATCCCGACAATCCAAGCTCCGCCAGCACCCTGGGGCTGTCTACCATCAACTGGTCGGCGTTGGGGGTCGCAGCCTGCCAGGACCACGAACGGGTCACCTCCGCCACGCGGACGGAGGGTACCCTGGCACGGGCGGCGGCGAGAAACTTCTGGGCCGGGGTATGGATACTCTTGGTGTCGTCCACCACCACCAGACGGCCGGTGCGGGCGACATCGTCCAGAATCGTCTCCAGGTCCTGGGACTGTGGCAGGGTCGCCGCCACCGAATACAGCGAGGCCGACCGGCCGGCCGCCGCCAGATCCCGATGAACCGTCATGGCCTCGGGAAAGGCCAGGTTGAAGGAGACCACGGTGGCCGCTTCCCCCCGGGCATAGGCGATCACGCCGCCGTCGTCTCCCAGCGGCTCCGGGGTACCGTACTCCGGAGGGGGCTGGCGGAACAAACGCTGGCTGACCCCCAATATGCGGACCCCGGGCGCGACCAAGTGGCGGTCCAGGATCCCCTCCACCTCGGCCCGCGTACCAACCGTGTAGCCCGGAATGCGGCTGAAGGAGGAAAAGTCCGGCAGGTTGTTCAAGCAGGACTGTGGCCCCTCGAACCCACTGTCCACGACGATGGCGACGATGGTGAACGAGGCGGTGAGAGCGCGGTTTCGCAGCGCGTTCCACGTATTGGTCAACTGGTCCAGGCCCAGCAGCAGGAAATCCTGCTGTTTCATGAAGAAGATCGACGATACCCCCTTCAGCATCAGGCCAAAGCCCATGCCCACCAGGGTGTTTTCGGCGTTGGTGGTATTGAGAACGGTGCAGCCCGGCAGCTTGTCGATGCCTCGGCACAGACCCGACAGGCAGGAACCGGTGGAGATGTTCTGTCCGAACGCCACCAGACGCTCCTGCCTGGCCATGACGGTCTTCAGGTGCTGGTTGACGAGGGCGACGTAGGTCACGCCAGTTCTCCCTGCAATCGGGCCAGCACCGACTGGGCCAGAGGCCTCAGCACGTCCTCGGGAAAATGCGCCGACAGCACCTGAACCGGATCGGAATCGTCCCCGGCCAGAACCGGCCATGGGTCCACGGTCACCGTCCGGGCCAGCCCGGCGTGGTAGTTGATGAACTTGCCATCGGGAAATTCCGGCGTCGGCTCGCGCCAGTCCCCCAGAGTCTTCAGTTCCACCTCCACCACCACCGGCCGCAACGAGGCCGCCGCCTGGGCACGGAGTTCGACGAAGGCCTGGGCATAGGCGTAGACGTCATTGCCGGACAGATGGGCGTATTCGGCCCCGCAACCTCGGGCCAGGGCACCCACATCGATGGCCGCCCGCCGCTCCTCGATCCGCGAGGCCAGCGACCACTCGTTGTTTTCCACCACCACCACCGTCGGCAGGGACTGGCCGGACAGCATCACCAGCATTTCGTAGAAGGAGCCCTCCTCCATGGCCCCGTCGCCGGTAACGACGAAGGGAACGGCACCGCTGCCGGTAACCCTGGCCGCCAGAGCGACCCCGGTGACGACGCACAGATTGTTGCCGAGGATACTGGAGGCATAAAGGACCCCGGTTGCCGGCTGAAACAGGTTCATGGAGCCATAGCGGCCACCGGCAAGACCCGTTTCCAGCAACAGGAACTCATCGACCACGGCCCGCAGCGACGGACAGCGGGCCAGATTGTAGTGAAGGTTGCGATGAGGCAACAGAAGGTCATCCCCGGCCTGCATGGCCCCGGATACCGCCAGGGCCACCGCTTCGTGACCCAGAGCCAGATGCACCGGTACCCGGAAGGCCCCGGAGCGCAGGTGCTCGTTCAGGATCATCTGTCCGTGACGCAGCCTCAGCACCTCGCCTGCCAGATGGAGGTCCGGGGTCATGGGCGGGCCCCGATCAGCCAGAGGAAATCGGCGACGTCGGCCAGACCGGTGCATACAACCTCCCTCGGCATGTACAATTCCCATCCACCGCGCGCCTCCAGAAGCGCCCCAACGTCAAGAATCCCGCCAGATCCGAGACTTAGGGTAATGGCTCTTACCTTATCCTTGATCAGTGTGAGCCTGAAAAGACCAGATTCTATCTAAACCTCACCTACTCTCCGCCAGCAACGGGAATAACCGCACCGCTGATAAATCCCGCAGCCGCCGAGGAAAGGAAAACCACCATAAAAGCCACTTCGTCAGATGTACCGGCCCTACCAAGCGGAATCATTTTCAGCCTGGCAGCCGCCTGCTCCGCGGAATAACCATCTACTTCGCGGAACATTGGCGTGTCGATCACTCCGGGACGGACGATATTGACCAGAATGTTGTGTTTGGCACCCTCCCGCGCAAGACACCGAGACACGGTTTCCAACGCACTCTTTGCGGAGCCGTAGGCCAGGGACATGCTGCTTGCGCCGTATTTCACCGTATTTGAACTGATGTTGATAATCCTTCCGCCTCCGGAGGCCACCAAATGCGGCCACGCCGCACGACAAAGAAGGAATGGAGCCCGCGCAACCACAGCGTACGTCCTGTCCCAATCCTCGACGGAAACCTCCGCGAACATCTGGTACCGGATCTGCTCGGCGGCGTTGTTGATCAACACATCAAGTCCACCCAACGCAGCCACCGCCTCTGCCACCAGGGTACCCGGTACCGCAGGATCGCCGAGGTCTCCGCACAACAGGCAGGCCTCGCCACCAGAAGCGACTATATCCGCCGCGACTACCTCCGCTTCCGCCTGCCGATGCCGGTAATGCACCGCCACCCGCGCCCCCAATCTGCCGAGCAACCGCGCGGTAGCCGCCCCTATCCCGGAACTCGCGCCCGTAATCAGAACCCTCTTTCCACGAACATCCTCAAGCATGATTACGTCCTGCCCCCAGAATCGCGACGACGGTCATTCCGACAACCCAAGCTCCACCAGCACCCAGGGCTGTCTATCGCCAACTGGCCGGCGTTGGGGGTCGCAGCCTGCCAGGACCACGAACGGGTCGCCTCCGCCACGCGGACGGAGGGTGCCCTAGCGCGGGCGGAGAGCAATTTCTGGGCCGGGGTACGGACGCTCCTGGTATCGTTCACCACCACCTCCGGCAGGGACTGGCCGGACAGCCTCACCTCGCCTGCCTGATGGAGGTCCGGGGTCATGGGCGGGTTCCGGTCAGCCCAAGGAATTCGGCGACGTCGGCCAGACCGGTGCGAAGATCGACGGCGGCGGACCACCCCAGAACCTCGGTCGCCTTGCGGCTGGAGACGGTGCGGAGACTGGGGGTCTGCGGAGCGGTCTCGACGATCCGGGGCTGACGGCCCAGCAGCTCGGCCGAAGCGGAGATCACGTCCCCCAGGGTGACCAGGGCCGGACCCTGGATATTGAACACGTCATAGGGGCGCTGCCAACCGACAGCGGCCAGCAGACTTTCGGCGATGTCCCGCACGTGAATGAAGCGGCGGGCGGTGGCCAGAGCCCCCACCTTGACTTCCTCCTGGGTGGCCACCGCGTTCAGCAAGGCCTCCGCCGCGCACCAGTTGGCGGTTCGCGGGCCATAGACGATGCCGAAACGCAGCACCGTGGCCGGGCAGAAACCATGGATCGCCTGCTGACGAAGGTTGTTCTCGCTGACGAACTTTGAGAAAGCATATTCGGAGGTAAGACGGGTGGCATCGATCGGCGATTCCTCGTCCCGTTCCTCTCCCGGTCGGAACGAGTCGTAAACCCACTCGCTGGAGGCGAAAATAAACTGCTTCACGCCCCGGACCTTGGCCGCCTCCATCAGGTTCAACGTGCCCTGGACGTTGACGTCGAAGCAGGCGTAACCGCGATCGCGGCAATCCGGGTCCCGGGACAGAGCGGCAAGGTGGACGATGGCCGAGGCCCCGTGCGGGATCAGATCGGCGATGGCGGGGGAGCGGATGTCGGCGGTAACCGCGCCCGGCTCCGTCACGGGTGCCGCATCGACGCCGACGACCTCCACCCCCCGGCTGCGACACAGTCGCGCGAAGGCAAGGCCGATGAAACTCTGGATTCCGGTCACGAATATCGTCATGGCCAGGAACATAGAGGGACCATTCCGGGAGTGTCAAGGCCTGTAGTTTCGGCCTGGAGTGATCAGCGACGTCATTCACGGAGTGAATCACACTCTTTCCAAATCGTCAACACGTTGCATAATATACTTTACACATACATTAACTCGTGCAAAATTATGTTGATTGATCCGTATCATCATTTTGCACATGACGATACGCAATCTGAAATTGATAAACGTAGAAACGGGAGACGCTTGTTCGTCAGGTATCGTATCAACAGAAACTGAAACAGAAATAGATAAGTAAATTGGCGGTATCCATGTACTACGCTCAT
Organism: Alphaproteobacteria bacterium; assembly: GCA_046269335.1. Taxonomy (GTDB): domain Bacteria; phylum Pseudomonadota; class Alphaproteobacteria; order Rhodospirillales; family Rhodospirillaceae; genus JADFXL01. The sequence goes on from JBKACM010000075.1 coordinate 6,310, forward strand.
AGTTTTGGCACCGACAAATCTCACTGGCAAACCTTGCAGGACCATCTGCTGGGGACTGAGAGACTGGCTGCCTCTTTTGCCAGTTCTTTTGGCGTGGAAAAAGCGGCAAGATTGGCCGGGCTGTTTCACGATCTCGGCAAATATTCGACCGCCTTTCTGGCCAGGCTCGAAGGTGCGACCATCCGGGTCGATCATGCCACGGCCGGGGCGGTTGCCGTGCAGGCCCTGGTTCAGGATCCCTGGGACGGGATCATGACGGAGCTTGTCGCCTATGCCATCGCCGGGCACCATGGGGGCCTGCCGGATAAGAAGGCGTTGGCCGAACGCCTGGAAAAGGCACTGTCGATTGATCCCGTATGGCAAACGGAATTGTCCTTTGACCCGCACGGGCTCAAGCCATCCCTGACGCCACACCCCTCAGGAGAAAAAAACAGGCTCGCCTTTCAACTGGGGTTTCTGGGGCGGATGATCTTCTCCTGCGTGGTCGATGCCGACTACCGGGATACGGAAAGTTTCTACGATTCAAAGACCGGTATCGCGACCGATCGCGACTGGCCCCGGCTGCCGGCAATCATCGATCGTCTGATCGATCGCTTCGGCAACCACATGGCGGCCAAAGAGGCGGCGGCCGCGCCCACCCCCGTCAATCACCGGCGCCGGGATATCCTGGCCCATCTGCGCCAGAAGTCGGCGATGCCTCCGGGCCTGTTCACCCTGACCGTTCCCACCGGCGGCGGCAAGACCCTGGCGTCGCTCGGATTTGCCCTGGATCATGCGAAACGTCACGGGCTGGAGCGGATCCTCTATGCCATTCCCTTCACCTCGATCATCGACCAGACCGTCGATGAATTTCACAAGGTGCTGGGCGATGACGTGCAGGGGGACGAATTCATCCTGGAACACCACAGCGCCATCGAAGAAGAAAAAATCTCCGACTGGCAGCAGCGGGACAAACTGCGTCTCGCCATGGAGGATTGGGCGGCCCCCATCGTCGTCACCACCAATGTGCAATTGTTCGAAAGCCTGTTCGCGAACCGCCCCTCGCGTTGCCGCAAGCTGCACAATCTGGCCAAAAGCGTCATCATCCTCGACGAAGCCCAGACCCTGCCGCTTACCCTGCTCAAGCCCTGTGTTGCCGCCATCGACGAACTGGCCCGCAATTACGGAACGTCGGTCGTGCTGTGCACTGCTACCCAGCCGGCGCTCGATGTCCGCTTCTTCGATATGGGACTCGCACTCGACGGACGGGAACTGGCACCCGATCCGCAGGCGCTGGCCAGCCAATTCCGGCGGGTGAGTCTGCGAATGGGCGGCACGCTGGACGACGCGGCCCTGGTAGCGGCGCTGTCTCCTCATCCCCAGGCGCTGGTGATCGTCAACAGCCGCAAGCACGCTCTCGCCCTCTATCGACAGGCCAGACAGGAGGGGCTGGACGGGCTGATCCACCTCAGCACCCGTCAAACCGCCACCGACCGACGGGCCATTCTGGCCGATGTCCGGCAAAGGCTGGAGAAAGGCCAACCCTGCCGCCTGATTGCCACCTCTCTCGTCGAAGCCGGGATCGATCTTGACTTCCCCCGGGTCTGGCGGACGGAGGCCGGGCTGGACCAGATCGCCCAGGCGGCAGGCCGCTGCAACCGGGAAGGCCGGTGCCCGGTCGACGACAGCATCGTCACCGTTTTTACCGCACCCGACCATTCGCCACCGCGCGAAATCGCCCAGTTGTCGGCGGCCTATGCCCGCATGGCCGCCAGGCACGACGACCACCTGAGCCCCGCCGCTCTTCAGGAATATTTCCGCGAGGTTTACTGGAGCAGGGGGCCGGCTCTGGACCGCGAGAAAATCCTGGGCAAATTCGCGATAGATCAAGGCTCTATCATCTGTGACTACCGCACGGTGGCCGAGACCTTCCAGATGATCGAAAACGGCATGGTCCCGGTGATCGTGGCACGCAAGGAGGACAAGGACGCGCGGGCGGCCCTGGCCATGCTGAAGCGGGAAACCAGCAAGGCCGGGACCGTGGCGCGGAAGCTCCAGTCCTTCGTCGTACAGGTACCGCCCAAGGCGCGGGCGCTGCTGCTGGCCAGCGGCCATGTGAGCTTCGAGCAGGAAGGGCGGTTCGGCGATCAGTTCGCCGTGCTGCGGAAGGACGACCTCTATCGGAAGGATGTCGGCCTGCTGTGGGAGGACGCTGGGTATCTCGGGCTGGAGCAATCATTTCTCTAAAAGGACACATTCCATGACCTACGGTATCAAACTGCGGGTTTCCGGTCCGTATGCCTGCTTCACGCGGCCAGAAATGAAGGCGGAACGGGTCTCCTATGATGTCATGACCCCATCGGCGGCGCGCGGCATCCTGGAGTCTATTCATTGGAAGCCAGCCATCACCTGGATCATCGACGCGATTCACGTGCTGAACCCCATCCGCTTTCACACCCTGCGCCGCAACGAGGTGGGCAGTAAAATCCCAACCGCCAAGGTCAGGTCGGCGATGAAAAACGGCAGTCTGGAGGGATTGCAGTTGCTGGTAGAGGAAGACCGCCAGCAACGTGCCACCACCCTGCTGGTGGATGCTGCCTATGTGATCGAAGCGCATTTCGAACTGACGGCCAAGGCCGGCGCGGAAGAGACCGTGGGCAAGCACCTGGACATCTTCAATCGCCGCGCCCGCAACGGCCAATGCTTTCACCAGCCCTGCCTGGGCACCCGGGAATTCCCGGCCCGGTTTGAACTGATCGAAGCCGGCATGCCGCCGCCGCCGGCCATCAATGACAACCGCAACCTCGGCTTCATGTTGTGGGACATCGACCATGCGGGCGACCGCGCCTCGCTGTTTTTTCGCGCCCAACTGGACAAGGGCATTTTGCGGGTTCCGCCCCCCCATTCGGAGGAGATCCGCCGATGACCATTCTGTCCTCCCTGAACCGGGCCTATGAGCACCTGGCCGAACGTGACGAAGTTCCGCTCTTCGGCTACTCCAACGAAAAAATCAGCTTTGTGATCGCCCTCCATGACGACGGCACGGTGGCGGGAAAGCCTGCCGATGTGCGCCAGGGCACGGGGAAAAAGCTGGTGGCGCGGATGATGCGGGTGCCGCAGCCGGAAAAACGCACCTCCGGCATCGCTCCCAATTTTCTGTGGGACAAAACCTCTTACGTCCTGGGCGTGACGGCCGGGGAGGGCAAGCGTCTTGCCGACGAACATGCCGCCTTCGTCAAACGTCACCAGAAAGTCTTGACTGGAACCGACGATCCCGGCCTGACGGCGCTGCTGGCCTTTCTGCATGCCTGGACACCCGACCGCTTCGAGTCATTGGGCTGGCCGGTCGACATGAAGGACCAGAACATCGTCTTTGCTCTGGAAAGCGAGCGGCTGTCCAACATCTACATTCACGATCGCCCCGCCGCCAGACGCCTCTGGGCCAATCTGTCGGCGGTGGGGGACGGAACGCAAGCCCGCTGCCTCGTCACCGGCGAGACATCCCCCATCGCCCGTCTGCATCCCGCGATCAAGGGAATATGGGGGGGACAATCCTCGGGCGTGTCGATCGTGTCGTACAATAAGGACGCCTTCGAGTCCTATGGTCACGAACAGGGTGACAACGCTCCGGTATCGGAGGCCGCCGCCTTCGCCTACACCACCGCCCTCAACAAGTTTCTGGAAACCGGCAGCCCGAACCGTATCCAGATTGGCGACTGTTCGACGGTGTTCTGGGCCGACGCCCCCGACGCGGAGACCGGCCATCTGGCCGAAGACCTCTTTTCCGCCGCCTTCAATACCATCGACGAAACCAGACAGGCGGAAAAGGTCGGTGTTATCCTGGAGAAAATCCGCCAAGGCCAGCCAATCCGCGTCGTCGCCCCCAAGCTTTGCGACGGTGTCCGTTTTTATGTCCTGGGCCTGGCCCCCAACGCGGCACGGGTGTCGATCCGTTTCTGGCTGGAGGACGATTTCGGCGCGCTGGCCGAGACCTATCAGCGGTATGTGGAGGAGACCCGTATCGAACCACCGCCACGTGATCCCTATCCGCCGCTGTGGAAATACCTGCTGGAAACCGCCGTCCTCGGCAAGCGCGAAAACATACCGATCGTGTCCCGTGGCGTGGTGTAAGAGCCGGCAGTCACGCAAGTCACGCTGGCTCTGGTTGCCAGGTGATCATGCT